>CAIOHW010000333.1 GCA_903858195.1 Oligoflexia bacterium
CGCATCAATGCCGAAGACCCTGAGAAGTTCACGCCTTCTCCCGGTAAAATCACGGCCTTGCATGTGCCGGGTGGGTTGGGCGTGCGCATCGAATCGTTCGTGTATGACCAGTACAAGGTCGTTCCGTTCTACGATTCCATGATCGCCAAGCTCATCGTCCACGCTCCGACGCGCGACGAAGCGATCGCAAAAATGCGACAGGCGCTTGACGAGTTCGTGGTCGAGGGGATCAAGACCAACGTGTCATTCCACAAGAAGATCATGGCGAGCGAGAAGTTCCGGAACGCTCGCTACGACACCCACTTTTTGGAAGAGTTTCTCGCTAAATCCGAATAAAATTGGAGAGATGGCCGTCTCTCCAAAAGAGCCCACCGAGCTTAGCCAGATCGATCTGGGGGATGATCTGCTCGCGCCCGATGCAGGGGTGCAAGGGCCTGCCGTCGCGCGCCGCGAGGTCGAGCCCACAGTCCACCAGGATCTGGACAGTGCCCGCATCCTCATGGCCGAGGGATTGTTGTTCGATGCCCGCCACACCTTGTTCCGCGTGCTGCGGCGGGAACCCGAAAACCCCATGGCCCGCAGGCTTCTCGAAGAGATCCGGACGCAGGAGGTCCAAGCTCTGATCGAGGCCCGCTCTCCCGTGCGTTCGACGCTCACGGACCTGAAGATCCCTCCGACGATCGATCCAGAGTCGGCGCTCGCGAGGCTCGATGCGGACCTGAGGCTCGGTGTCGACACCTCTGCTCTTGAGCGCCCTCGGTGCGAGGCCTGGCTTGAGGCGGGACTGCCGGCGTCGGCCTCGCCGCGCGAGAGCATGGACTGGGCTGTGGCGATGATCGTTTTAGGCCAGCCGGAACTTGCAGTCGAAGTGCTGGAAAGGGCTCCTGCCCGGGTGACTGATCCGGCGCTTCAGATCCTGCATGCCGAGGCGCTCGTGCTGTGTGGGCACGCAAGTGAAGCGTGCATGAATTGTGAGCAGGCCCTCAGGGATCCGGAGATCAGCTCGTCCCAGCGCGGTGAATTCAATTACCTGCGTGCCCGCGCTCTGGAGCTCTTGGGGCGGCACGAAGAGGCGCGCTCCGCCTATGCGCTTCTGGGCGAACTGCGTGACAGCAGCCTGCGGCTCCGCGGGGCCGGGGGCTGATTCGATGTTCAGGCGTCCGTTGCTGCTTTTTGCCCTGATCACCACGGTCCTGGTCGGATCGGCGCTCGGGTTCGTGCAGAGCCGGACCTTTGCCCGCATGGTTCGAAACTTTCTGGAGCGATCCGTTCCGCCCGAGCTCGGAGTGCGCGGCAATTTCAGCGAGTTCGGGATACGGCTTTTTCCTCCCGCCGTCTCGATCAGCCAGCCGGAGCTCAAGCTCGACCCTGAGAACTTGCTCTCGCTTCCAGCCGACTCGGTGATCCGGGCCAACCGCATTGACCTGCGCTTCAGGCCGCTGCAGATGCTCACCGGTCATGTCGAGCTGCAGGAAGTCCGCGTGGTCGGAGGCGACATCGAGCTGGCCATTTCAACGGCCACCGCAAAGCCCGTTGCACGCAAGCAGAAGGCAGGCCTGAGCTGGGACCAGCTCGTCAAGATCCGGGTGGCGGGAGTCGCCCTCGAGGATTCCACAGTCACGCTGACTTGGCCGGACAGGGGCCTTCGCCTTGAGGTCGAAACCCAGGAGATTTCGGCTGCTCGCTCGGGCCAGGGATCCAAGGCTCTGATCGCGCTTGAAGGAGCGCTCGGTTCATTCGCAGTCGTGAGTGGTGAAACCTCGCGCCGTGTGACCGGCATCGAGGTCAACGCCGAGATCCGGTCAGACCAGATCGATATCGCAAGCCTGTCGGCTGACTTCGGCACCGAGCAGTTTGAGTTCCCGGTGCGCACGAGCGGTACGATTGAGGGAAGCATCATCGACCTCTCCTCGCTCCACGCTGATCTCGAAATTTCTGCCGGCGGCGAGCTGTCATCGCTCGCGGCCTGGGCCGGTATTTCGGGAGGTGAGATGACGGGCGATCTGTCTTTCGAGGGACGCCTGCGTGCCAACCTGATGGAACTCGAGCGCACGCTGTCGTTTGAGGGACGCACTGTCCTCGAAAAGGGACTCGTGCACGGTTGGAGCACGGATCGGACCGTGCTTGAGGGCAGGTTCGAATCGCAGGGGCGGTTTTCGTCCGGCAAGATCTCGCTCAGTTCGGGTCGGGTCGGGTTATCGGGCGGCGAGCTCACACTCGGTGCCACGAGCCTGCAGCTCGGCAAGTCCGAGCCTGCCTCTATCCAGGTGGGGCTCAGGGATGTGGCCCTTTCTGATCTGCTCGGACCCTATTCCGCAACCGTGGGTCATCTGCAGATGCGGCTGGGCGGGACGCTCGACCTTCGCATTCAGAGCGGAAGGGACGGGGTCCGCGTGGGCGCTCGATCCAAGCTCCAGGCCCCCTTGCTGGCACTCTACTCATCCGTGAAAGGGGGCAGCGTCCGCGAATCCGACCTGATCCTCCGGGCTCGGTCACCCCGCATCGAGGGGGACTTCGTCGTTGAGCCCGGGCGTTTCGTGCCGGGCCAGCTTGAGCTCGCCTTTGGAGCGTCCCGATTCAAGGTCGGGGGTGGCGTGGCCTGGCCCGCTCCCAAGCGAGACATCGTGTGGGATTTGCAGGCGGGCGGGCAGGTCGATCTCAGTGACCTCCAGAGCCTCGGCGGTTCACCGATCGAGGGAAAGGGCATGCTTCAGGCCCGGGTGCATGGCGTGGGCGACCGGCTCATGGTCGACTTCGACACCGAATTGGAGGGCGCCCGATACATCGGCCTGAATTTCGGAAAGCTTCTCGGAAAGATGTCCCTCTCGGAGGGCATGCAAAAGCTTGGGTTCCACCAGGTGCGCGCAAGAAGTGGAACGTCTTCGTACATGGTCGATGGTCCGATCGATTTTCGCGGCCCGGGCAGCATGGGGCTGGTCTTCGACATGCCGTCCGGCAGGGTGGAGGATTTTCTGCAGATCTTCTCGCCCCTGACTTCCGGCCTGCAGTGGTTTCCAGAGAGCCTCCGGGGCAGGGTCCGCGTTTCCGGTACGGTGGGCGGCTCGCTCTCGCTTGACGGTATGGACATCCAGTGCCGGATCGAGGGCCAGAACTGGTCGTTCCTGGGAGAGCAGTTCCGCGCGGTGAAGTTCCGCGGCGGCTACCAGAAGGGCGGATACTGGGCCGATGATCTCGTTGCCATCAAGCGCACGGGTTCGATCCTTGGAAGGATCGCCTATGGCGCAGATGAAAAGTTCAACTGGAAGATCCGGACCCAGAACTTCTCGTTGCGTGATTTTGACTGGATCATCCGCCTCGATGTTCCGATCGGAGGAGAGCTTGGACTCCAGTCCGAAGGAGAAGGGCGCATGGATCAGCTCGACTCGACGACGCGCGCACGCGTCGCAGACGTAGTGATCCGAGGTCTGCAGTTGCCCGACTCAGCGCTTGAGATTTCGTCGAAGCAGGGAAGCTTCAAGGCGGATGGAGTGGCGGTGGGCGGCCAGCTCCGGCTCGCCCTCGAACACGATCCTCGGACCGGAGCGCAGAACCGGCTCAACGTCACTGCGGATGGCTTTGACTTCGCCCCGCTCTTGATTCTTCTTAAGCCGGATCTGTCCCTGGACTCCTCGCTGCGTGCTCGGGTCGCAGGTGCGCTGGATCTCGGATATCGTGGCGACGGGATTGAGCTCGCCTCAGGAACGGTGTCCATCCGCGAGCTCGACATGCGAAAGAAGGGCGCCTTTCTCCGCCTGGTCGAGCCGGTGGCCGGCCGAATGGAGGGAGGAAGTCTCTCTCTTCCAGCCATCCGGGTCACCTCCGCAGACGGTGCGGTTGCATCGGCAAGACCTTTGTCGGAGCGTGGCAACTGGCGCACCCAGCTCTCCGGAAACATCGACCTCTCGGTCATCGAGTTCGTGGTGCCGGCGATCTCGCAGGCATCCGGTCCGGTGGCTCTCGACTTCATGCTCTCGGGCAGGGTCGATGAGCCCGCTTTTTCCGGCAAAGCCGAGATCAGGGGTGGATCCATCCGGATGGCCGGTCTCGATACGCCGATTGAGAACCTGATGGGTCGGATGAGTGTGAAGCAGAACCGGTGGACGCTCTCCGGCCTGCAAGCCGACCTGGCGCAGGGCCGAGTCTCCGCATCTGGCCAGATGCTCGTGCATGCCGATCGACTTCCCGAAGTGGATTTCTCGCTGTCGCTCTCCGACAACCGAATCAAGGCCTACCCCTTCCAGTTCGTCAGGTTGCGCTCGGGCAACCTGAGGCTTTCGGGCAATCATCTTCCCTATGACATCACGGGCACGATCGTGATCGATGAGGCGCTCTCGCGCGAAAAGCTCGCCAACGCGGGTCAGGGAATCGTGCTGCAGTCGACCATGTATGCTCCGGTGGCCACCGCCGGGAGCGCCATCGACTTCCCGAAATTCCAGCTCAAGGTCGACATCATCGCGGATTCGGGGCTGCGCTTCCAAAATGAGTTTCTGGATGTGGAAATGAAGGCCAGGGTGAGCGCCGTCAATACGATCGTTGCGCCTCGAATCGTCGGCCGTGCCGAGCTTGTTCCTGGGCAGGGAAAGCTGAGCTTCAAGGAGCACGTCTTCCAGATTCAGTCGGCGCAGGTGGTTTTTGACAACCCCAATGCGATGGATCCAAGGTTCGAGCTGGGAGCTGTCACGGAGATCTCCGGCACCAAGATCCAGCTGTTTACCTCCGGTACTGCCGGAAGCTACAAGATCGACCTCTCGTCCAATCCCGTGATGCCCGAGTCCGAGATCCTTTCGCTCCTTGCCATCGGAAGGACGAGTGAGGACTCGAGGCGGCTCCGGAGCACGAACGTCAGCGGAATCCAGCAGAGCGAGGCGGCGTCGCTGATCCTGCACTCGATGGACTTTAATCGTGACGTCAAGGAGAAGACCGGTTTTCAAATCGGCTTGGGCGAGGCGATGGACACCAACACGGGTGCAAGTGCGTTTCGACCGCAGGCGGACGCCGAGAGTACGGTGGCCCCCAAGATCGTCCTCAAGCGCCAGATCGGCAAGCGTGTGGACTTGAGCGTGGGGTCGACGGTGGGTGCCGGTGCCACGACCCAGCGCGAGGTGAACGCCGACCTGTACCTTTCTCCGTCGGTCTCGGTGCGGGGGGTGTGGAACTACCTCGAAGGCACCACCACCCAGGACGCGGGCGCATCTCAACAGGGACGCACGAGCTTCGGGCTCGATCTCAAGCTCCAAAAGAGGTTCAAGTAGCCGATGCGCTCACGATCCCTTATGGCTGCGCTCCTGCTGCTGGGCCTGTTTGGATCGCCTGGGGCCGCTCATTCGGCTCCCAGAGAGCCGCAGGGCGAGGTGGAGCAGATCGAGGCCGAGGGGATGATCGCGTTTGGCGTTTCGGAGCTCGAGTCGGTGCTCGAGCTCGAGGCCGGTGAGAGGTACGACCCGGCTCTTGCCGCGCGCTCGGCCGAGAACCTCAAGGAGCTGTATCGGTATCGTGGATTCCCGGAGGCATCAGTCACGGCGGAGTGGACCGAGCAGCGCGTACTCAAGGTGATCGTGCGCGAAGGACGTCCGGTTCGGATCGCCGAGGTCAAAATCATTCCAGAGGGCGACCGGTCGCGAGATAACCAGCTTGCCTGGCGCAAAAACCTGCCCAAGCTCAAGTCGCTGCTCAATCTCAGGGCAGGCGACATCTTTGACCAGGAGCGCGCCACTGCAACGGCAAGGCTCCTCCAGTCGGCCCTGCAGGAAGAGGAATACGTGGGCTCATCGGTCAATGAGGTCAAGGTCGACCGCGTCGACCGCGGCTCGGACACCTCGACCTCCGGGTGGGTTGCGCTGCAGATCCGGGTGGATCTCGGGGATCTTGTCTCCTTTGGTTTTCGCGGGAACCAATATTTCTCGCGCAACGAGTTGATCGAGCAGCTTCAGGAGCAGAGGGCGCTTGGGCTGGGGCGCAATTACCTGGAGACCCTCCAGGCAAGGCTGCTCGAGACTTACTCGGCTGCGGGCTTTGGCCGGGCGTCGATCCGGGCTTTTCCGCGCGAGTCACAACAGGGCTCGGGCCGTCACGTCACCTGGGTCATCGACGAAGGCCCGCGCTGGCGCGTCGGAGCAATCGAGTTCGATGGCAATGAGGCATTCAGCGACCGCGAGCTTCTGCGGATCTTTGGGCAGGGGCTCCCCAGGATGCTCGAGAACCGGATCTATGTTCAATCCGAGGTCGACAAGGCCGCCGAGTTTCTGGTTCAGAAGCTCAAATCGAGGGGATACCTTTCTGCGCGGTTGCTCAGCCTCCAAACCCTCTGGAACAGGGCCCACACCGAGGCCACGCTCCAACTCTACCTCTTTGAGGGCGGTCAGACCCGGGTAGGTGAGGTGGAGGTCTTTGAGCGTGGAAAGACCGCCGAGGTCGATCGCGCGACCGCACTCAGGCTGCTGGGCACTGAGCCCGGTGAGGCATTCAACATCTATGCATTCAATGACGGCATCCAGCAGCTCAAGCGCTGGTACCGAAACCGGGGGCACCTCGAGGCCGCCGTATTGAACGAGGGCAAGGCGGGCAACGGGATCTCGAACCCCGATGCCATCGTTCAGTATTCGGATGAAAATCGGATCGCCAACATTCGAGTCGAAGTGATCGCGGGGCGAAAATTCAGAGCCTCGAAGATCCGCGTGCGCGGCCTCTCCAAGACCCGAGAGTCCGTGCTTCTGAGAGAGATCAGCCTCAGGCCGGGGGATGTGCTCACCGAGCAGGCGGTGTTCGACAGTGAGAGCAGTCTCCGCAAGCTCGGGCTTTTCTCCGGCGCCCAGATCCGGCTCGAGCCCGATGAGTCAGATCCCGACCTCAGGGTGGTACAGGTCGAGGTCGACGAGGGCACCCCGGGGCTGTTGGCAGGCGGAGTGGGGTTTCGAAACGATCTGGGCGTGCGTGTGTTCGGTACAACTTCCTACGGCAACCTGTTCGGCAAGAACCACACCGTAGTCTTCAGCACCACGCTCAATCGCCGGGTCGAGGACCGGCGCGTCCCGGTCGAATACCAGGCGCAGCTCGGCTACATCTGGCCGTGGTTTGGATGGAATGACCTGTCTTTTCGACCCAATGTGACTTTTCAGCGCATCCAGTACGTGAACTTTGATGCTTCGACCCTCGCTCTTGCTGCCACGTGGGAGAAAAAGCTCCTCAAGGACTCGAACCTCATCGCGGCCCTCAACTACAGTCTCGAGCGGATCGAGCAGAATGCCGAGGACGCCAACAGCATCGACAACCAGACGCTGACCATCGGCGCACTCACCCCGTCCGTGCGCCTCGATCTGCGGGACAACCCACTTGCGCCGACGCGTGGATTCTATGGTTCGCTCTCGTTTGAGTGGTCTGATCCGGCGCTGCTTTCGCAGGTGGATCCTTTTCCGGTGGGCTACACCCGTATGCTGTTTCGTTCGGACTACACCTGGAACTTCTGGCGCGACCTGACCTGGTACTTTTCTTTTCGTTCGGGCCTCGAGCGAAACACGCAGGACATCACCGATCCGCGCGTCGCCATTCCGCTCATCAAGCAGTTTGCGCTCGGTGGTGCGGCAAGCCTGAGGGGCTTTCGCGAGCAGGAGCTCAACATTCAAGACATCGCCGTTCGCGGTACGGCGTCTTATGTCAATTACCGGACGCAGCTCGACCTGCCGATCTCGGGCCCCATGCGCTTCGGGCCCTTCATTGATGCGGCCAATCTCCTCGTGGACCGATACTCCTTTAGCGAGGGCGTCCGATTCGGCACCGGTTTCGGCCTGCACTACCTGACTCCAGTCGGGCCCATCAACTTTGACCTCGGCTTCAAGGTCGCGCCTCGTGAGGGCGAAGAGGCCTATCGGTTTTATTTCTCGATCGGCATGATCTGACGGGATGATCTGAGTCGGTAGAAATTGCCGGTTTTCGCTCCTCCTTTCACCCCACTATAATGGTGAGTAAGGAGAGCTCGAGATGCGCACCCCATTCCGTCCACTTTTTACGGTGTTCATGTTGACCTTGGCACTTGCTTCAGGCTGCAAACTGCGTGAGACCGAGAGTCGGAGTTCATCCGATAACGGCGACGACACTCCAGTGGGGGATCCTGATGACAGCGGTTTCACTGTGGGTGTTTGCAAGAAATACACGGGCTCTGAAACTTCGGGCACCTGCACTGCAGGCAACTACCTGATCCACAAGCGAAGCAGCGAGACCACGGCTCTGGGCACTAATCCCGCGACGGATCGGTCCCTCGAATGCAAAGTGACGACCGCCAACTATAGTTCAGACGCCATGATCAACTGCCTGGTCGAAGCCGACGAGCTTGAGCTTGCCTACAACGGGATTGCCTTCAACTTCAATGTGCCGTCCAACATGTGTGAGTATGTTCGGGTGATGCCGTTTCATTTCTGGAACTTCCGGCCTGCTCTCAACGGCGCTACGACGGCCGGACCCACCGTAGTCACTTACGATCTCGTGGATGGCACCATCGATAGTACCACCATGGTCACCCGTACACCGACTGGCGCTCCTCTCGCAGACGACGCAGTAGATCAGGCCGTTGCTAATCGTGCAGGAACCGCCGCGCGCTGCCTCTATGATTATAGCGAGTCAGGCGGCCCGAACTGTTGTGAGGGTCAGTACGAGCTCACAGTGACGACCCGTGATACCCTTGCGAACACAAACGTGACAAATACCACCCGTCCCAGCTGGGGAGGCCTGGCGGCCAACTGCCTTGCCGGGCCGGCCATGCGGACACAGGGCAAGTCTGTATTCGGAACGCCTATTCACAAAATCCATTACGTCGCAGGCACCGGGATCAACCGGGCGCTCGTAGCTTATGAGCGCGATGATGATGGGAGAATCATGGACACCGCATTCACAGCCAACCATGTGGCCGGCTCCGCCGACCTCAGCAATGTGAATACGCTTCCACTCGGCTATCGCAGTTACCTCGGCTACGCGCCCACTCCCTATTACGAATTTGCCTGCTTGGATCGGGATGCCGAAGTGAAGGCGAGGATCCAGGTCTTTGTGCGCGAGTGGAATGAGGCTGCCGAACTCGTGAAGTACCGCGCGGCCGATGTCACCGCCGATCCAGATACGGCTGGCAACGAAACAAGCCCGTCCCTACCGACCGAACCGAATAACGACTACATCGACTGGGATGATCTCGGGTTGACTGATTTTCCTGAGAGCCTGGATTTTGTGGCAGAGTCCGCCGAATCCGGCGGCGGAGCCTTGATGAGCAAGATGGTTCCGGCGGTCTTTTAGCGGGAAGCCATCAGCCCCAAAAACTCAAACACGAGCGCAGCACCGAGCAGCGAAGTGAGCTCGGCGTGGTCGTACGGAGGCGAGATCTCCACCACGTTTGCACCGCAAACGTGCAGGCCTTTGAGTGCCCGCACGCAAGTGAGCGCCTCGAGGCTCGTCATCCCGCCCACGACCGGCGTGCCCGTTCCGGGAGCAAACGCCGGATCGACCCCATCGACGTCAAACGTCACGTAGACGGGGCGAGGCTTGCCCTTGCCTGAGCCCTTGGCCTTTTTGTGGATGGCGGAGAAGAATCGCGCGCGCTTTTTCGAGTCCTGGAACGACTCGATGTCGAGGATGCTGATCTTTTGCTCGTGGCAGTAGTCTTCCTGGTCGGCAGAAGTGAGCGGTCCGCGGATCCCGATCTGGAACACATCCGAACCCGAGATCAGTTTCTCTTCGATTGCGCGCCGGATGGGAGTGCCGTGGTGGTACTTTTCTCCCCAAGCCGAATCTGCGGTGTCGGTGTGAGCATCGAACTGCACGATGATGGGTTTTCCGAATTTCGCGTGGATCGCGCGAAGCTCGGGCAGAAAGATCGAGTGATCGCCGCCGACCAGAATGGCCCGCGCACCGGCTTCATGAACCTGGCGCACGTGCTTTTCGATGTTTTTGAAGGTGGTCTGGAGGTTCAGCGGATTGACCGAGACATCGCCGCCATCGACCACATTGAGCCGATCATAGACATGGATGCCGAGGCTTGGGTTGAAGTTGCGGCAAAGCACCGAGGCATCGCGCACAGCCCGGGGTCCAAAACGCGACCCGGGACGGTAGCTCGTACCCCCGTCAAAAGGCACCCCGATGATCGCCACATCGACATCCTTTCCTTTCAAATCAGGCACATAGGGAAGCCTGTTGAAGGTGGCCACATCCCCAAAACGGGGGCTCAGGAGGGGGTTTTTTGGGGCGTATTTGGGGCGACTCATGTGCCCGAGATCATAGGTGAAAAACCCGTTGACTTCAACTTTGGCCGGCTATAGATCCTACCGCCTATGTTGCAGAAGAAGACTTATCAGGCAAAACAGCAGGGCCCTCATTTCTTTGAAACCAAGGGACCGAACGCCCCCAAGTGGTACATGGTGGACGCAAAAGATCAGGTCGTGGGCCGCATTTCCACGCTGATTGCGCGCGTGATCACGGGCAAGCACAAGGCGACCTACACGCGCCACGCCGACACGGGTGATTTCGTGATCGTGCTGAACGCCGACAAGGTGGCACTCACCGGAAACAAGTGGGACGGCAAGCTCTATCGCCGCCACACCGGATACGTGGGCGGACTCAAGACCGCGACGGCCGCCCAGATGCTGGCCCGCAACCCCGAAGAGATTCTTCGCCAAGCCGTGTGGGGCATGACCAACAAGTCGAGCCTCGCCCGCCACCAGATGAAGAAGCTCAAGATCTACACCGGCTCCGAGCATCCGCATGTCGCGCAGGGACCCAAGGCCCTTCCGGCCGGCGCCGTTCGTCGCACCAATGTGGCTCGCAAGGCAGCCGCAAAGTAAGTTTTAAGAGGAATTGAATTTCATGGAAAAGCAGACCCAGACAGTTGGTAAGCGCAAGGTTGCCGTAGCCCGCGTGTACGTTCGTCCGCGCGCAGGCGAAACCGGCGTGATCCTGATCAACGGCCGCGGATTTGAAAATTATTTTCCCCGCCCGACCTCGCGCATGATGATCATGCAGGCTCTCGAGATGACCCAGACCGTGGGCCGTTTCGACATCAAGGTGAACGTCAAGGGCGGCGGCACCACCGGCCAGGCCGGCGCAGTCCGCCACGGCATCGCACGCGGCCTGATCCGCATCGACCCTTCGCTCAGGCCGGTGCTCAAGAAGGCAGGATTCCTGACCCGCGACTCGCGCGTGGTCGAGCGTAAGAAGTACGGACTTGCCGGCGCACGCCGCCGCTTCCAGTACTCGAAGCGTTAATCGAGAATCGAGTCCCAAGGGATTCACGAAGGCGGCCTGGCGAGAAATCGTCAGGCCGCTTTTGCGTTTGCCATTTCTTCTGACGCTCTGGCGTCCGCCTCCGCCTCGAGCGCGAGAAAGACGCACTCAAGGGCCCGGCCGTACTCGCTTGCGGCTTTGATGCGCTCGGCCCGAAGCAGTTCGTGCCGGGGCTCGGATGGATCGTTGAGGGAGGCCAGATGTGACTTTCCCTGCTCAAGCCAGGGACTCAGTTGAATTCCGGGCAGCCCGGATGGCTTGGCCTGACAGTTTTGGGCCTCGCAGGCGCTGAGGAGCGAGCGGGCCGTTTCATCGGTGTCGTCGTGCAAGTGGTACTCGGCCATCGCATCGTTGAGATACGGAAGCTCTGCCGTCCGCAGGCTCAGGTGGGCCGCCTTGGCATTGTGCCACAGGGCGCCCGCCAAGTGTTTGGCGGCGCGGGCCCAGCGCTCGGCCGCAAGCCGGCTCGTGGGCGTGTTCGTGCGATAGTGATCCATGGCATGCAGGTAGAGGATCTCGGGCTGCCGGTCGCGGATGCCGGTCACGCCGTTCTCGATGAGGCAGTTGTAGGCCTGCTTCAGCTCGGTGGCAGCATTGTCGGGGAGGAGCATGCCGCGTTGTTTTGCAAGGCGTGAACCTTTTTCGGGCTATACTGGGGGGACATGGTCTGGACCACCACCAAGGAGCGGGTCAAGCGGCTTTCCCAGCGCATTGTCGAAGCGCAGCGGCCGATCCGCATCCTCGACTCGATTAAGTGGGATCCCTCGGTCGAGGCCGAGATCCGCAAAAAGAAGTTCAAGTCCCTTCCCAAGGGGGGGCCTGAGCTTTTTGAGCACAACAAAATCGAGTTCGACCCCCGGGAAAAACTCGATGAGTTCAAGGACATCATCACCGACATCCGTACGAGCCTGGGAGCAGACGACGAGCTCGGCGAGCTGCTCGTAGGCATCTGCGAACAGTACCGCGACGTGATCCGCATGCTCCAGAACCGGGGCACCAAGAAGTTCTGGGAGTACAGTCGCAAGCTCTACGGTTCGCCCAAGGACACTTTTTTTGATGAAGGTCGCAGCGTCTCCGAGCTCGGACGCATGCTCTACGGCATTCTGTCCGGGATTGATGACTCGTCGCTGGGCGCCGAGTACCCCAAGGTCCTTGAGGCGCACACCGTGGTGGAGGAGCTCAATCGGCGATTTGAGCAGGTGTTTGGTTCGGATCGGGTACACGCCAAGCTCTCGGACGGGATTCTGGCCGACGCCGCTGCGGGCGGAGATACGGTCAAGATCAAGGACGGGACCCTCTTCTCAAAGCGCGACATCGATATCCTCGAAGTCCATGAAGGCTGGGTGCATGTCGGAACGACCCAGAACGGCAACGCCCAGCATGTGGCCAAGTGGCTCTCAAAAGGCCCGCCCCGGTGCTCTTCGACCCAGGAGGGGCTTGCCGTCTTGATGGAGATCTTTACCTTTCGGAGCTATCCGAGGCGCGCCAGGCACATCAATGACCGGATCCTCGGCATCGAAAAGGCCGAGGAGGGTGCAAGCCTGCTCGAAGTGATCGAGTTCTACCGCACGGAGGGCTACTCCGAGGACGAATGCCTTTCGAATGCGCTCCGAGTGTTTCGCGGCGGAGTGATCGAGGGGGGGGCCCCGTTCACCAAGGACATTTCCTACTGCCGGGGCTTCGTCGAGAACTACAATTTCATGCGGGCAGCGATCCGGGCAGGGAAGCCGGAGTTGATTCCGTTTTTGTTTGTTGGCAAACTTTCAGTCGAAGACATTCCGTTGCTGTATCGAAAGCACCAGGAGGGGATCGTGGATGCACCCGTGTTCCTCCCCCCCCAGTTCTCGGATCTCAACGGAGTGGCGGTCTGGATGAGTTTTTCAAGCTTCCTGAGCAGCGTGAATCTCACGAAGGTCCAGGAGCATTACGACCAGCTTTTCAGGAAGTTTGTGTGATCTTCCACAGGATGGGGTGAAGAAATGAATCTCTCGAAGCGCATGATGAAGTCGTCCGGATGGCTCCTGTTGGCACTCGCCGCACCTTCGATGGCTGCGGCCGCGGTGCTGGCGACCGTGGGCAATAAGCAGCTCACCGAGGAGGACCTTCGTTCGGCCCTCAGTCAATTCAATGACGGCCAGAAGGGCAACATCCTCAAGGATCGCAACAACCGCAGGCAGCTCCTGTCGACCCTCATCGACCAGGAGATCCTCGTGCAGGAAGCCGAGCGCCAGCGCGCAGGGGAGAACGAGCAGGTCAAGGCGGCGGTCGACGCCTTTCGTCGCCAGCAGATGGTGGCCTACCTCCTCGACAAGAGCCTGGCCACGCGCCTGAGTGATGCGGCTGCCCGCAAGCACTATGAAAAGAACCGCTCGATGTTCAGCACCGACCAGGTGCGCGCCCAGCACATCCTGACCCAGACCGAGGCAGAAGCCCGCGAAATCCTCAAGAAGGTCCGTGAACCGTCAGCTGACTTTCAGAAGATCGCCGAGCAGGTTTCTCGCGACCCATCGGCCAAGAACAACCGCGGCGAACTGGGTTACTTCACCCGTGATCAGCTCTCCGAGGAGTTCACCCGCGCAGCATTCAAGGCGTCGACTGGCGACATCGTTGGCCCGGTCCGCACCATGTACGGCTACCATGTGATCCGGATCATGGATAAGAAGCTCGGCCGCATCCAGAACTTCGAGGAAGTTGAAATGAAGGTTCGCGCCCTGCTCAGGCAGAAGCTCGTTGCCGAGTATGTCGACACCCTGCGTAACCGGTCGGGCGTTAAGATCGATAACGAAGCCATCGAAAAGCTATAACGAAAAGCTCTAATCCTGCCGCGAGTATTCTCGCGCTCGTATTCCGTATTTCTCGAGTTTTCTCAGCAGCGTCTTCTTCGGGATGTTTGCGTGCATGGCCGTCTGGTTGATACGGCCGTTGAACGCCTTGAGTGCTGAAATCAGGAACTGCCGCTCGAACTCCTCCTTGTTGGCCTGGAAATCGAGGTGGTTGATGTCCAGGCGGAATCCCGTTTCGATTGAAAGGGGAGCGCCCTCGAGGGACTCGGGCAGGATGCCATCGGCATCCTCCAGACCGGCCTCGGTGACTCCATCGGCATCCTCACCATGGCTGCCCGAGACGGATGCAGGCAGGCTCGAGGACTGGATCTCATCCCGTGATTCGATGACGAATGCGTGCTCGATCACGTTTTCGAGCTCTCGGATGTTTCCGGGCCAGCTATGCGACACGATCAGGTCCATGGCCGCTTCGCTCACCCCCGAGATGTTCTTGCCGTGCTGCTGGTTGAATTTTTCGATGAAGTGGCGCACCAGATGTTCGATGTCGTTCTTGCGCTGCCTGAGCGGTGGCAGCAGGATCGGCAGGACATTCAGGCGGTAGAACAGATCTTCGCGGAAGTGCCCGGTTCGAATCATTTCCTCAAGGTTTCGGTTGGTCGCGGCCACGATCCTGACGTCGACCTCGATCTCGCGGTTGGCACCGACCGGCGTGAAGCGCTTGGTCTGAAGGGCACGCAGGAGCTTGACCTGCATTGCGGCCGAGATGTCGCCGATCTCATCCAGGAAGAGCGTGCCTCCATCGGCATACTGGAATTTTCCGATCTTGCGCTGGTCGGCCCCTGTGAAGGCGCCCTTTTCGTGTCCGAAGAACTCGCTCTCGATCAGGTTCTCGGGGATTGCCGAGCAGTTGACCGTCACGAACCGGTTGTCCTTGCGTGGGCTGTTGAAATGCAGCGCCTGAGCCACGAGCTCCTTGCCCGTGCCGCTCTCGCCGCGGATCAGTACCGCAGTCTCGACCTGCGAGAGTTTATCGATCACGCTAAAGATCCGTTTCATCTCATTGCTTTGGCCCACGAAGTCCTGCCCGTTCTGAAGGCGGAACACCGGGGCTGCAAGCGAGACGCTCCGGACCATGTTGTGGGCCTTCAGGGCCTTGTCGACCATGTACACGAGGTTGTCGGCCTTGATGGGTTTTTCGAGGTAGTTGTAGGCCCCGTTGCGTGTGGCATCGACAGCATCCCGAACGTTGGAAAACGCCGTGAGCACGATCACGATGATCGAGGGATCGTGGGCCTTGATCTCGCGAAGCGCCTCGAGCCCCGTCATCTGCGGCATGTTGACGTCAAGGAGCACCAGGTTGTATCGCCCCGCCCGTACGCGGTTCACCGCCTCCTCGCCATTAGAGGCTTGGTCCACTGAATAGTTGCCTTCGGAGAGGGCCGAGGCAACCGAGAGCCTGAGATCCGAATCGTCATCAACTACGAGCACTTTGAACATGGCGTGGGTTCTCCGATGGTTTTGCTTCCCGGCGCAGGCCGGGGACCTGCTCCAGCGGCAGGACAAATCTGAAGGTGCTTCCGTGTCCGGGTGTGCTTACGACCTCGATCGAGCCCTGATGCGCCTCGATGAAGTAGCGGCAAAGGTAGAGGCCGAGCCCGGAGCCACCGACCTCGGTCGTGGCGTTGTTCTTGGCACGGAAGAACTTCTGAAAGAGCTGATGCTGTTCGTCGGGGGTCAGGCCCACCCCCTGGTCGGTGATCGCGAACTCGACATTGCCCCCGGTTTCACGCGTGGAGATGCGGACTACGGATCCGGAGGGTGAGTACTTGATCGCATTGTCGATCAGGTTGTGGATCACCTTTTGGATGAGCGAGGGATCGAGCCGGATGGGAAAGAGCGGTTCGAGCTCGGTCTCGATGCGGCAGGAGCGAGCCCTGGCCTGGGCTTTAAACGCATCTACCGCACGCTCGACCAAAAGGTTGAGATCCTTGGACTCGAGCCTGGGTCTGAGCTCGGCACTCTCGATTCGGGCAAGCTCGAGGATGCTGGTGATGAAGCGGTTCAGCTCATCGGTGGAATGGATGATGTGGTGCAGACTCTCGATGTCACGTGAAACGAGCCGCTGGGAGGCCTTTGAAAGCAGCACCTCAGCCAGGCCCTGAATCCTTGCAACCGGTGTCTTGAGATCGTGCGTGACCAACGAAAGGAAGTTGGTCTTGAGCTCTTCGACCTGCATGAGCACTTCATTGCGGCGCTGCAGTTGCGAGCGCTGCTGGTGCTCCTGCAGCAGCCGGTAGGGCACCGCAAGGTAGTAGGCTGCGAGCATGCCGAGCAGCGGATGCGCCGTTTCGACCCAGATGCCGGCTGGATTCTGGAACAGGAGCAGGCTTGCCAGCAAAAGGGCAAATCCCAGGCCGAGAGTCGAGACCACGCCCATCAGGGGAGATAGCCCCAGAACAAGCGAGCCCACGGCCGCAGTGGCGGAAAAAGTCAGGACCGCGCGCATTCTTCCGCCCGTGCGCAGCAGCCCATCGTCTGAAACCAGCGAGTCCAGCACCGAGGCGTGCACTGCGAGCCTCGGGCTTGCCCACGGTTGCTGGGAGTAGGGAGTGACGACGAAGTCGCTGGGCTCGTCGTGCAGCGATGTGCCGATCAGCACAACCTTGTCCCTGAGCAAGGACCCGAGTTGCTGGGGATCCAAGCCACCCTGAAGCAGGCTCTGAGCCTGGATCCTCGGGTATGCGGTGGCAGGATCGCCGTGGTAGCGAAAAGAAAAGTAGCGGCCCTGAACTTCCGGGACCTCGAAGCTTCCGCGCACGGCGGATTTGAGCGGGCGCAGTCCCGCCTTTGCCGCAAGGACCATCGGGAACGAAGGCCTGTGGTCGAGCTTGAGCAGCGCACGGCGCGAGACCTTGTCACCCGAGTATCCGGATCCGTCCCGGTGGAGCACGGCAAGACCGTGCGGAAGGGTGCTGAGCGGAAATGGCGGCAGGATCTCGCCCGTCACATCGTAGCTGGTGCCCAGCACCACCGGAGTGCCTGCGCGCTCGAGTCCGCGAGCCACATCAGTGAAGTCGCGCAGTGCTGCGGGCCTGTCTCCTTCGGATTCGAGTGCGGCGGAGCGGGCAAGGTTCAGGACGTAGCCCACGGCTCTGGGCTGATGGGCGGCGATCGCCTCGAGGA
>CAIOHW010000334.1 GCA_903858195.1 Oligoflexia bacterium
CGAGCTTGGCGAAATCAAAGCGCTCAAAGCTCACTCCCGCCGGGCTCAATTGAACGCCGAGCGTTTTCGATGCGGAGCTAAAAGAGTCGCGCTTATCGGAGGCCTTCTGTTCGAGCAGGGTTTCGAGATCGGTCCCCAGTTTCTGGGAAAGACTTAAGAGCCAGGTGTGGTCTTCATCAGAGAGGGGCGCTCGTGCGAGTTTCTTGATCTGCAGGTTTCGAAGTCGGTCTTCGGTCCTGCGCAGGATCAAGTCTGCTGCAATCGCGGCGAGAAATCCGGACTCTCGGTCTGCAAGTCCTGCAGTGCAGCTCGCAAGCGCCGAGGGCTCTTCGGGAGCCAAGAGGGCTTCGAGGCACAGGAGCGCCTTTCGAAATCCCTCGCTCTCGGGGAGCCTGCAGTTTGCCGCTGCCGCCTCTGCGACGGACCGGATCGGCTCGATTTGTCGTTCGAGCGACGAGAGGGACGAGGGCTCCGGACAATCGGCCCAAGCGACGTGTGTCGCGCCTACGGCAAGTGCCAGGGCGGCAAGCCACATGGGAGAACGGGGGCGAGTGCCAGGGGCGACAGTCCACGAGGGCATCACCCCTCTTATCGGCCAAATCGGCTAGGGGCCGTAGGGCAGAGCCGGGGTAGGGGAGTGCTAAAAAAGGTCTATATATCAGCGCTTTACGCCACAAGTGGGGTCGACTTCCAAATCTTGACCATTTTCGTTAGGTAATGTAAGTTCCGGGTTGAGATGCAGTCCGCGAAACCCAAGCTGATCAATCCCACCGTCCTCCTCTGGCTGGCCATTTTGGTGCCTTTCGTGACGGTCCTTGGGGTCTCGTTCCAGTACGGAGCGAGCTTCGGCCCTCTGGGTTGGGGCGCGACCTTGCTGTTCCAGCTTTTCATCGTGTTCATGGCCTTCACACCGCTCCATGAGTCCGCGCACGGCATTGCCAGCCGAAACAAGCGCCTGAATGAGGGCATGCTCCTCAGCTGTGCTTTGTTCTTTCTTGCCGACACCGGACTTTTTCGCGCGCTTCATGTGACCCATCACGCCAAGACCAACATGGGTGAAGAGGACCCCGATCACTTCACCTCGGCGCCTACACTTGCAGGCCGATGGGTTCGTTCGTTTGCTCTGATCGGGTACTATCATCTCTTTGCGTGGAAGCGCTTTCGCCGCACACATCGCGCGATCTTCTACCGATCGTTTCCGTCTCTTCTTTATCCGTTTGCACTGTTTGCGGTGGCCGCATCGACAGGCCACATGACCTGGGTGCTTCTGGCGTGGATCATTCCTTCGATCACGGCAGCAGGGATCCTGTCTTATGTGAACACCGCCTGGCCTCACGACGTGGGGGGTGAAGTGTCACGAGTCAAGAACACGCGTATCCATCAGCTGCCGGGCTGGGCCCAGGCGCTCATGTGCAACCAGAACCTGCATTTGGTCCATCACATGCAGCCGACGCTGCCCTGGTGGAAGTATCCGGACGTCTGGAGTGCCAACCGTGAGAAGTGGACCGCACAGGGAGCCACTGTTTTCGATTATCGTCGTTAGTTTCGGCTGAATCGATAGTGGCAGACCATCCACTCCCTGCCTTCGTCAAACGCCCAAAGCTCTGCACAGGCCATGAAGAAGATGCGCCAGTAGGCCCACCACTTCGGGTGGTCAAAGAGGGGGCGGATCTCCTGGCGGTGGGCGTCCATGTTCTTGAGCCAATGCTCCGCGGTCCGGGCATAGTGCATGCCGCTGACCACCCACTGCTGCTCGATCTTTAGGTCTTCCTGGAAATGCTCGAATAGGGCGTTTGAAGGCATCTGCCCGCCCGTAAAGAAATAACGCGACATCCAGTCCGACTCGTCCCTGGCCTCGAAAAGGTACGGCGAGTTCTTGTGGGTGAAGATGTGAACGAAGAGCTTGCCGTTCGGGGTTAGCCAGCCTGCGATGCGCTTCAAGAGCAGTTGGTAGTTTCTCATGTGCTCGAACATCTCGACCGAAACCACGCGTTCGTACTTTTCGTGCTCCGGGGGCTCGAATGCATTCATGTCGCAAGTGATGATCCGGACGTTCTTCAGTTGAAGGCGGGCGCACTCCGAGTCAATGAACGCCTTCTGGGTCCGCGAGTTCGATACTGCAGTAATCTGGAGTTGCGGGAATTTTCGCGCCATCCAGAGCGTGAGCGAGCCCCAGCCGCAACCCAGTTCAAGGACATGGGCCCCGGGGGCAAGCGTTGCAAGCTCCGCGCGTTCGCAGGTGAGATCGAGCATGAGTGCTTCGGCCTGCTCGAGAGTCTCCTGCCCGGTGGGATACAGGGCGCAACTGTACTTGCGATGGGGCCCGAGCGCCTTGAGGTAAAACTCGGTCGGCACTTCGTAGTGCTGTTCGTTTGCCTCACGGGTATGAACGGCAAGGGGACTCGACTTGAGCATGCGCACGTACTCTAGCGTCCTTTGCTCGTTTGCAGCCACTGACCCGGCGTCAATCTCCCTGAGTCTTTCTCGAAGGAGGCGGCGGATGCCCATCCGGATTGCAAAGTCCGGAATCAGATTACTCTCAAGAAGCCTATCCATCAGTCCGTTGCTCATGCCGTCTCTCCCGAGCGCAGGTGAGTCAGGGTGGGGTTGTTGGGTCTTGTAAAGACCATCTGGGCCACCGTGATGTTGCGCATCTCAAATGCGGCAGCGCAGTACTGGAAGTAGTAGCTCCAGCGTCGGATCTCACGGTCGTTGTATCCCATGCCCTTGATCCGCTCTGCTCCGGCGAGGAGGCGGGAGTTCCATGAACGAAGCGTGCGCCCATAATGCAGACCCATTTCTTCATACCAGTGCAGGTCAAGATCACCGGTCGCACGGATGGCCTGCTGGATCCTTCCAAACGAGGGAAGCAGGCTTCCGGGAAAGATGTGCCGCTGGATCCAGTCCACCCGCTTTCGAAAGAGGTCGTAGCGCGAGTCCGGGCAGAGGATTCCCTGAATGGCGAGAAGCCCGTCACTCTTGAGCAAACGGTGGCACTGGGAAAAGTAGTCTTCGAAATACTGGTGCCCGACTGCCTCGATCATCTCGATGGAGATGATCCGGTCAAATTGCCCGGTGGTCCTGCGGTAATCCTCGAGCCTGAACTCGATCGAACCCTCGAGTCCCGCTTCGCGTACCCTGCGGGAGGCCTCATCGAGTTGGTTCTGCGAGAGTGTGAGCGAGACGACCTTGCATCCGTAGTGGCTGGCAGCCCGCATGCTCAAGGCACCCCAGCCAGATCCGATCTCCAAAATCGTCATGCCGGGCTTGAGAGCAAGCCGCGACAGGAGTCGGTCGTACTTGGCCTGCTGGGCCTCTTGAAGGGAGGTTTCCGGGCCTGAAAAATAGGCCGACGAGTAGGTCATGCAGGGGTCAAGCCAGGAGCTGAAAAATTCGTTCGAGAAGTCGTAATGCTCCCGGATGTTCTGTTTCGCTCCGGTCAGGTGGTTTGAGCGCGCGAGATGGTAGAGGCGGTTCAGAACGCCCATGAGATTCAGGGTGGACCAGGCGCGCTTGCTGCCTGAGAGAGTGGGGGCATTTTCGATATTGCCAATGAACCATGCAATCACATGCGCCACATCCGGCGAGGACCAATGGCCATCCATGTAGGCTTCGCCAAAGCCGATATCTCCAAAGAGCACGCAGCGTCTGAAGAAAACATCGTCATGCACACGGATCTCGGCCTGGATTCCCTCTCCCTCCCCAAGGCTCTGGATCGATCCGTCCGGAAGCTTGATGTTGAGCCGTCCGTTTTTCATCGGACGGAGAGATTTCATGAAGAGAGACTTGTAGAATTTTGCCGGGATCATGGTCGTCTGAGTGCCTCGCGCTGGTCTTTGGGATCGGATGCCTTATTGAAGTACGGAGTTCCCTTTAAGAACAGTAAAAGTGCGTTCCAATGGATCAGGAAAATGATCTGGAGGGTGACCATCGGAAATCTCAGTGTTTGATGCAGGAGCTCCAAGCGCGAGGCCGATTTCCGGTGTCCTGAAAGGGATGCCACGAGGATCTTCCTGCCGTCCTTGAAGTCGTCCACTTCGGCCAAGAGGCGCTCACCCGGAGGAGGGAGCCTGAACTCGAACTCGGTGGTGAGGTCGGAGAAGGGCGAAACATAAAAGTACTTGGGCACTCTGATCTTGAATTGGCCGTTCACGAAATGCGCAGGTCCCATTGGGTAGAGTTTCATCTCGCCAAACGTATTGCCGACCTCGGCCAGCGCTGCGGCAGGTGTCCCGTCCGCATGGAAGCAGTAGTAAAAAGAGACGGGATTGAAGACGTAACCGAAAAATCGAAGTTGGGTCACGAGCATCGCCCTTGCCCCGGGTTCCGTGGATTTCCAGTGGATCCCGTGCTGTTCGAGGTACCGGCTCAGGCGGTCGACGAGTGCTGGGCCATCGGATTTTCCTGATCCCGAAGTCCAGAGATGATCGTCCTCCCTGAACCGATATAGGCTGAAAGGCCCGGTGCCGACCCAGCCCCAGCTGGGCAGGGTTTTCTGGGCCTGAGTGAGGTCGACGCAAAACCAGAAAAATCGATAGGCCAGACGATGAACCTTGGGCCAGGTCCGGGCGTGGATCACTCGGCAGGAGTAGATCGAGATCAACCGGTGCCCCCCGGGATGAGTTGTTCACAGAGGGTGACACTCGATCGGAGCGCATCCTCATGGAATCCGTACTTGAAGTAGCTTCCGCAATAATAGCGTCCGGTGCTATCGCCATCCCGATTGAGCAACGGGAGTTCTTGCTGCGCTTGAATCGCTTCGAGACTGAAGATGGGGTGGGTGTAGGAGATGTGCTTGAGGATTTTTCCGGGATCGATCGCTCTTCGGCCGCCTGCTTCAGGATCGGGCAGATTCAGGCTCACGATGTAGTTTTTGGGATGCCGGATGGCTTGGAGTTCGTTCATCCAATAGTGGGTGGAGCCACTGCCATCGCGTTCGATCCGGTAGTTCCAGGATGACCAGGCGAGCCTCTTTCGCGGCATCACCGAGTCGTCGGTATGGACCACGGTGGGATTGGATTGATACTTGAATGGTGCAAGCAAGGCCCTCTCCCTGTGGGTGGGATCAGCAAGCAGTGCCAGAGCCTCATCGGCATGGCAGGCGAGGATGACTCGATCAAAAATCGACTCGCCGCCATCGAGTGTGCGGATGCGGGTCTTGCCATCCGAGGTGCGTTCGACCCGAGTGACCCCCGATTTCGTGCGGATACGATCCTTGAACGGGGCGATGAGCCGATCGCGGTAGCTTCGAGATCCCCCGGTGACCGTGCGCCAGGGATGCTGGGTGTGCAGGCCGAGGAATCCATGATTGTGGAAAAACCGGATCAGCGTGTGCGCCGGAAAATCGAGCATCTTGTCTTTGGGGGTGCTCCAGACGGCCGAACTCATTGGGATCAGGAACTCTTCCAAGAAATCCTGGCCATAGTCGTGCCTAGCAATGAAGTCCCCGAGTGACAGGGAATCTGACTCGGGCTTGGAGAGCAGGTTGAAGGCTTCCTCGTTGAAACGGTTGATCCGGAGCAGGAGACGCCAGAACTTCGGGTTGAACAGGTTTCGGCGCTGGGCACACAAGTGGTTGAGGCTGGATCCGCAGTACTCGAGCCCGCTCTTTGCCACCCGCACACTGAAGGACATGGAGGTCGGCTGGGTCGGGACTTGAAGCTTTTTAAACAGCGCAGTCAGGAGCGGGTAGGTGACCTCGTTGTAGACCATGAAGCCGGTGTCAAACAATTGACCTTCGCAGTCGATCGTGTGCGTGTGGCCGCCAATGCGGTCGTCTTTTTCAAATAGGGTGAGTTCGGCATGGTCTTTGAGAAAATACGCCGCGCTCATGCCGGCGATTCCTGAACCAATGATGGCAACTCGGCCGAGATTCATCGAAACCGGGCCATCTCAGAGTTTGCCGAGGTATTTGAGTGCAATGGCTCTCCCAATGCTCACTCCGGTCTTCAAGCCCTGCTCGTTGGCAGACCAGAAGTGGATGCCTCCGTAGATGCGGCTCATGCCGCTTTCTGCAGAGGCCTGGCTAAAGCGGGTGTAGGTCCGCTGGATTCCGGGTGCGTCATCTGAACTGGCCCTAAAGGTGAATGCATCGCTGCCAATCACGGCCCGGAGGACGGCCTCGGCAGCGCCGCTGAACGTGGAGTGTCCCGATGTGAATTCCGGGAACGGCGGAGTGGCCAATAGCGGCGTCCAGGTCGCATCTTCCTTGGTCAGGTCGTTGCCATCGAGGTTTGCGTTTCGAATTGCCGTGATGGGGCGCCAATAGCTGTACTGGTACTTCGCCTTCCAGCAGACGATCGCAGCATCGGCCATCGCCATGTTGAGCAGTGCAAAGAGGCGCGCCTCTTCGCCCTTGTTCATGCCGCGCTGAGCGGCCACAGTTCGAGCCAGTTGATTCCAGTGTCCGGGAGGAGTGGAAGTCCCGGCGCCGTTTGCCCAGAATCGTGCAATGATCGTCTGGTCTGCGGTTCGCACCGTGCTTGCCGCTGAGCCCAGTGCCTTGACCTGATCGAACTCTGCCGTGTATTGCGCGCTTAAAAGCGCAGGTGGTGCACCCGGCACAAACGCAGCCGCATTGCCGATGCCAAAAGTGGCCACATTGCCCCAGTGCGGAAGCAGTGGCGCGGCAAACGCGGCTGGCGTGGGGCGCCAGAGGCCAGGTGCGGAGCCCGGATTATAGGTGACTGGAGTCTCAGAGCCGTCGCTTGCACGGGCGGCTATAATCTCGGAGGCCACGAGCTTGCCAAATTCGGCCCCCGAATCTTTTGCGGGCCCGGCAGGAACGTCTGACAGCTGGGATGCGCGCTCGCTCTGGAACTCATCGATTCGTGCCGGAAAGAGCTCCGCCAAAACCACGTAGCCGGCCTCGGCGATAGCAGCCTCCTTGGATGCTGTCGGTATCGATGGAGGGGTGTTGACAACGTACTGGGCGAACTTCTTTTCGATGCCATTGTAGGCATCATGGATCGCCAGGTGGAGCATGGCGAGCATTCGGGAGGCCTTGGGCGGTGGGGTCGAACTTGCCCGGATGGACCTGAGGGCCTGCTCATTCCAGGCAGCGATCTCGCTGTGGGTTGTGGCGACGATGGCGGTTCGGCTTTTTGCGAGAGCCGGAGAAGCGGCAAGCGCAGTACCCAGCACCA
>CAIOHW010000335.1 GCA_903858195.1 Oligoflexia bacterium
GCTGCAGGTCGGCTTCGTTGAACTTGTCATCCAGCAGCGCCACCTGGGTCGGATCGTCGTATTCCCCCTTTGTGAAGGCCTTCGGACCACAGCCCGAAGCGACCACCCCTGCCAGAACCAGCCACAAAACCCACCCAATATTCTTCGACATGGGCCAAAAGTTTAGGTCAGAGCCTGCAAAAAGCAACCGCATGTTCGTTGAAAGCCCCCGATGTTTATGGTTTCTTGAAACGCGTCCCACCATGCAGAACTCATCCCCTCCATCTCCCTCAGCGCCCGTACCCGAGGTCCTCTCAAGGCCGGTGGTCTTCGTCAGTGGCAAGGGCGGCGTGGGAAAGACCTCGGTCTCTCAGGCCCTTGCCCGCGTGTTTGCCGAGCGTGGAGAGCGCACCCTCTGGGTGGGGTTTGAAGACCCGATTCGCAAACCGGGTGAACTCGTCCGGGTGGCCCGAAACCTCCATTTTTTGAACTGCGAGGCGACCACGGCCTTCGAAGAGTACATGGGCATCAAGCTCAAGATCCCGGGACTGGCTCACCTGTTTGTGTCCAATCCGGTCATCCAGTTCCTCGCCAAGGCCGGCCCCGGAATCCACGAGCTCGTCCTGCTCGGCAAGCTCTGGTACGAGCGGCGCAACTACGACCGCATCGTGGCTGACCTTCCTTCGACCGGATATGGGCTTGCGATGTTCCAGAGCATCGACAACTGGGCGCGGATGTTTCAGAGCGGGCCGCTGCACAAGGACGCACGGGCGATGATCGAAACCTTCTCGGATCCCCGGCAGACCGGACAGCTGATCGTGGCACTCCCCGAGGAGATGCCGCTTCGTGAATCGCTGGAGCTCGGCGAATACCTCCAAAAGATCTTTCCCCAGAATGCTCCAGCCTACCTCGTGAATCGCCGCTTTCCCGATCTCTCAGGCACTCCTGGAGTAGAAGGCGTCGATCCCGACCCCTCGCGCTGGGCCTCGCCGCATGCGTCCTCGCTTCTTGATTTTGCATTTCGACGCTCAGTGCTCGAGACCCACAACACGAAGCTCTGGGACCAGGCAGGCGTCAAGCACTCAGGCCTCGACTGGGAGCTCCCGGGCACGGAAATCGAGGGCATTTGCCGACAGATCAGGGAGCGGCTGGTGAAATGAAGAGTGACTTTCTCAAGCGCGAAGTCCTGATCACCTGCGGCACCGGCGGAGTAGGCAAGACGACCCTCAGCGCGGCGCTGGGTATCCGTGCCGCGATCGAAGGACGCCGCGTGTGCGTCATCACGATCGACCCCGCCAAGCGGCTCGCCACTTCGCTGGGAATGTCGGCGCTGGGGTCCGAGCCGCAAGACCTGACCGAGCGCGTGCGCGAGGCGGCACGCACTCAAGGGACCGAAATGGCGGCCACCGGGAGCTTTCATGCGCTCATGCCCGATACGCGCTCTTCTTTCGAAGATTTCCTGCGTGGCCTCACTCCCAATGCGGCGCTTGCCGAGGCCTTTACTCGCAACCCGCTGTTCCAGATTTTCGCACGCGAGTTCTCGGGAACAAACGAGTACATGGCGCTCCAGCAGCTGCAGAAGCTCCACGACTCGGGACGATTTGACTGCATCGTGCTCGACA
>CAIOHW010000336.1 GCA_903858195.1 Oligoflexia bacterium
AGCATCGAGGCGAGGCTCGGAAATCCCGTGTACGCAGTGTTGGCGGCCAAGAACAGGATGAGCGCCGTTGCCCCCTGCAGGACGTAGTAAAATGCCGTATCGCCAAAAACGGAGCGCCCGAGCTGCGAGATGACGGTTTCGCCCTCGCGCGGACTGATTCCGTAGGTGTGGGCAAGAAGCGTCGTGCCCATGAAGAGGATGACAAGAAGCCCCGCCATCCAGACCAGCGTGATCTTGGCATTTCGGGCCGAGGGCTCCCGGAAACTTTGCACACCGTTTGAGATGGCCTCAATTCCTGAAAGCGCAGCACAGCCCGACGAGAAGGCCCGAAGGATCAGGAACAGGGAAAGTTCGGGATAGGTCTCGTGCAGGATCGGTGCTGCCGCAACCGCCTCGCCGTTGAGGATCTTCCATGCGCCCACGGCAAGCATCGAGAAGAAGGAGATGACGAAGAAGTAGGTCGGAAACGCAAAGACGGTTGCCGACTCGCGGATACCCCGCAGGTTCAGCACCATGATGATGAAGATGACCAGCGCCGAAAAGGCCACCCGGTGTGATTGCAGGAACGGAAAGGCCGAGTCGAAGTTGGCCATGCCGGCTGCGACCGACACCGATACGGTGAGCACATAATCAATGAGCAGCGCCGCACCGGCGAGGAGCCCCGCGCGGGTGCCGAGGTTCTCTTTTGCAACCGTGTAGGCTCCGCCACCGCCCGGATAGGCCTCGATCGTCTGAAGGTACGAGAGCGCCACGATCACCAGCAGGGTCGTGATGCCCAGAGCGATCGGCATGGACCACGACATGGCGAGCATCGAGGCGGCTGCCAGTGGCAGGAGGATTTCTTCGGTGGCGTACGCCGTCGATGAAAGGGCATCGGAGGCCATCACGGCGAGCGCCTTCCACTTGGGAATGCGTTCGTGTGCGGCCATCTGGTTGGTGAGCGGCTCACCAACGAAAAAGCGCTTAATCCTGCCGACCTGCATAGGGCACAGGCTTACGCCCGTCATCGGAGCGGGTCAATCGAGTCAGTGAGTCCGGATCCACTCCGCCCACCCCGGCTGGGTTCAGGCGGGCGATCGCAAGCTCGCGGCAGCGCTGGATCATGGCATCCGTCACGACGCCCTCGTGGGTCTGAATCTCCGACAGGTGAGCCCCGTGCTTGAGGCCCATCTGGTAGATTTCCTTGACTCGGTCCATTGACAAGGTCTTGGAAAGACTGAAGTTTTCGAACCGACCCTCCATGGCAAGGAGGATCGTCTCGGCCAGGCAGGCATAGACCGAGGGTTTGGGGAGCCCGATGTCGCAGTCGATCTGCACGTCGCCGGGCAGCTCGACCTCACCGCTTTGAATGACCATCACATCCGGGCGCAGGCGGGACATCTCAGCCGTCACATCAAGTGGGCGAGAGCAGTCACAGATGACGGCCCCGGGTTTTACTTTCAAGATGTCGAGGAGCTGCCCGCGCGTGTTGCTCGTGGCAGTGACGATCAGGTCGGTGTCCGAAAGCTCGTCATCCGCGCGGGTCGTGATCTTGACCGTGACGACGGGGTTCAGGCGCATGACCTCTTCGCGAAGCTCAAGCAGCTTGTCTGCGCGTTGGGCCACGAGCACGAGTTCGTCGGTCACGAGCGACACGAGCAGGGCCGACACCCTTCCGATGCTTCCTGTGGCTCCAATCACCATGGCCTTCTGCCTCGTGCGAATCCCGCGCTGGCTGGGGTCAAGCGACACGAAGCCCATTTTCTCGGACATGATGCGCGCTGCCCAGAGCGTGGTGGAGGCCGAGTAGCTGTTGCCGTTGGTGACAGGAATGGGCGAGTGCCGCGCGACGGTCACTCCGGCATCACCGGCCACTTTGGTGTAGGCACCCAGGCCCAGAATCGCCGCACCCCTCTTTTGGGCTTTGTGTGCGATGTCGAGCAGTCTCTCGTAGAGCTGCTCCTCGGGAAGGGCCATGATCTGGCGCGGAGTCATCGGAAGCCCGTAGAGGTCGCAGATGACTTCCTGGCCGTTTGCCTGACTGACGGCACCGCGAATGCTCCCATAATGGAAGCCTGGCGAGCGCGCCACGGCGCCCAAAGCAGCCCGCCGGACCAGCTCTGGACTGCCAGGGAGCCACGAAAGGGCAGGATGCTTAAAGAGGTCTCCTTCGGTCAGAGGGTGAATCACAAACGCACAACGCACGGGGAGCTTTCGGTGGGTGCGAGAAAAACGGGCAGGCTCGAGCTGCTTGGCCTGGATGGCCTGCAGCACATACTCATCGAACGGAAGCGGGCTTGCCTCGGCAAGCCTGCACTGATCAAGCACGGCAGTAATGATGCTGAAGTGCCGGATCGGGAGTGACTCGAGGCCCGGGAGCTCGGGCACAAGTTCCAGCACCTGACCGACATTGGCTTCTTCGAGCCTGCGACGGGTCTCGGGAGTGAGGTAATCCACGATGACGAGCTTCGAGGCAAGCGCCGACAAAAATTCGGGCGTCATCACGCGATCGAGCAGGCTTCCAAAAGTCACCAGACCGTCGGCGCCCTCAAGCCAGCCGATCAGCGCCTTCAGCCTGGAGGGCGAGAGCATCTTCTGCTCAGGCTTCAGGGCTTCGATGCTGCGAAGCTGGTGCAGGGGGCGCGCGATCTTGAGGAATCGCCCCAGCTCCTCGCGCCCGCGGATCGGAAGCGGCACTCCACCGAGGATCAGGGCGTCAGCCGCCTCGATCATCACGCCAGCCTGTTCGAACCGCTCAAGCGCCGGGGTTACTGAAGCGCATTGAAACAAGAGTTTTCGGCCCGCAAGCAGATGGGGTTCGGAGCGCGAGATCTTTTGAAGCGCCCACTCCGTGAACAGGTCGCGAAGGTCATCTGCCAGGTAGAGGGGCGTGCGCTGCACCATTCGCAGCAACTTCAAGTAGCCCGGATGCTGGAGGGGTTTTGAGCCAGAGCCCACGCGCTTCTGGATTCCGCTGATCGCAAATCCGTCAACAAAACCGTCCTGTGACTTGAGGATCTCGGCTGCCGTCTCGAAATCCCAGCCGATGCGATGCACGGTGATCCGAAACTCGATTCCCGAGAAGGTGATGAGATGCTCAAGCACATCGCCCGTGCGCAGGAAGTCGATGAGGATGATCCGGCGTTGCAGCCTGCTCATGCGCCCGTGACTCCCTTGAAAAACACAGGACTGAGTGAAGCCCAGTGGGTCAGGCTCGACTCGTCCTCACCCGACTCCAGACGTGCACGCCACTGGGCGTAGGCCAGATCTTCGGCCTTGGCCCCAAGGATGCCCTCGAGGACCCGCAGTGCACCCGGGTGTGAGACGGGACGAAACATCGGGCTTAGGCGGCGGCCCGAGCGGCGCGCAACCTCATCGAGCAAGTCCTCGACGAGTTCAGCCACGCGCACGCTATCGGCGCGATAGACGGCACGGTAGCGCAGGCCCCCTGGATCGGCGGCCAGTGCCGAGGCAACGATCACGCGCGCGGCCTCATCGACCGCCACAAGCGGGAGCAGGGCCTCGGGGTCGACCGGCAGCAGGACCGGCATGTGTTCGGGGACATGCTTTGCAAACTGAAGCAGGCGCTCGGCAAGCCCATAGGGGCCATCGGACTTTTCGTGCGAGCCACTCACGGAATCGCCCACCAGGATGCCAAGTCGGAAGATTTCAACCGAGTGGCGGAGCTGATCTCCGGCCTGCTCCATGAGCCGCTCGGCCAGCGCCTTGGTGTGCGCGTAGGCGTGATCGCGCGAGGGGAGTTCGGGCAGGCGGGAGTTGGCAAGCTCTGCAGATCCGATCCCTACGGCGTAAGTGGAGGCGTGCAGGATGCGCATGGGTGCATGTGCACGCAGGGCCTCAAGCAGGTTCTGGGTTCCAAGCACATTAGCACGGTAGTTTTCGGAGAACCGGCTGCCAAAGCGGTAGAGCCCTGCCAGGTGGATCACGGCATCAGGCCGCAGGGTGATGTCGTTGATGAGGCTTGGGTCGGCGATGTCCTTCTGAATCACGCTGACGCGCGGATCCGGGTGCGAGGACTTGGTACGGGTGAGAACCTGTACGGCCGTTACAGTGGGTGAATCGAGGAGCCCCTTGAGCACCCATTTGCCGAGAAATCCGCTTGCGCCGGTCAGGAAGATTCTCACTGAGGCCGCCTTTCCCGGGAGTCAGAAAACACGCTGAGCGCACGCGGATGCATCTCGAAATGCAGGCGCTCATGCTGGAGCAGGATCTCGCCGTCTCCAAACACGGGGATCTCTCGCCCCTGCTGAGAGAGGATCGAGAGCCTGTGGGTTGAAAAGCGGATCGCGCCGGAAGGAGTCCTTCCGGACTTCAAAAGCGCCAGGTCCTTGAGCAGCGCCATGGGGTTTTTTCCTGGGATCACGAGAACTCCAAAAACCCCGTCGCGGTTGGAGTTGCGCTCTCCCACCTTGAGGTCTCCGCCAAGCCGATCCTGATTGCAGACAAAGACGGCAGCGACCTTGAGGCGCTCCGAGTACGTATCCGACTCGATCTTCACGTCGTGCAGGAAGCTGCGCGAAGTGAGGATCGTCTTGGCGCTCATTGCCGTGTAGATCTCGGCCCTGAGCGTGCGCACGAGGCCGCAAAACACTTTGGATTCGCGCCGGGTGTCGTTGATCGCCTGCGTGAGGGCTGCGCCCACGCCGATGCCGGCAACGGTAGTGAACGGGACGCCGTTGACCGAAATGACGTCGATGGCCTGATCCTGTCCGCCATCGATCAGGCGCTGAACCTGCTCGAGCGATCGTGTGAGGCCGAGCTCGGCCGAGAGGTCGTTTGCCGTGCCCCCGGGAAACGGATACAGCGGCGCAAGGTCGCTGCTCGAGGTTTGGGCATTCCAGCGACCGCGAAGCGCCTGGTTCTGGGTTCCGTCGCCCCCAAACACGAGGGCTGCTGCGTAATCCTTTCGATGAAAGCGCGCGCCGAGATCCTGAAGTTCTTCAATGCTCGAGGGTAGAAACGATTCGATCTCGTAGCCCCAGAGCTCCCGCCGGGCACGCTCCACCCACGCGGGCGCCGAAAGGGCTCCAGCCATGGGGTTTGCGATCAGGGCAATGCGACGCATGGAGACAGAGGGATGCAAGCCCGGGACCATAGAGAATTGAATATTGTTCTATGGTTTCATGTAGTTAGAAGTGAATCCGATGACACATCTGTTGATCGTTTGGGCGGGTGTCTAGCGCTTTGACGATCCAGCCCTAGAACTCAATCGAGAGCAGCTCGTACTCGTGCCGCCAGAGAGTGGGGCAGTGCCGACCATACGATTCGCTCTGGGCTCCATCCCTGACGAGTGCGGCCACGAACTCTGGATATCGGGAAAGATCGAGTTCACTCAGGGATTCGTACAGCAGGGCATTGGAAAGGCCGCGCCCCCGATGCTCGGGCA
>CAIOHW010000337.1 GCA_903858195.1 Oligoflexia bacterium
AATTTTGCAACCTCGAGGTAGCGCTCTCGCATGTGTTCATCGCGCTTATCGATCCCGGTCACCAAGGTCTCAAGGGCGAGCTGGAAGCTGCCGCTCGCACCCGCGCCCTGAAGGGTAACCCTGCCCGTCAGGCCAGATCGGCTGCTCCCGCGAATCTTGAGCATGCTGGGCCGGCCCACGGCAAGAAACTCGACCACCGCTGCAGTCGGCACCACCCGAAGCGATTTCTCGGATGCAGCGCCCGCCACGCAAAATACCAAGACGAGAGTGAGCCAAAAGAGTCTCTTCATTTGCTTCATTCCGATCACCCCTAGTTGTTCAGTGCGCCGTTATTGATCCATTCACGGATGGCCGCGACCTCTTTGCCTGAGAGCGGTGCGGTCTGGATCGGCATTTCGCCTTCGGCGATCACCTCGTACAGTTCACTCTCACGGGCACTTCCAGGAGTGACGATCTGGAGCAGCCCCGAGTACGTGGCAAGAGAGGTGTGGCAATGGATGCACTTGGACTGCAGGACAATGCGGTTGATGTCGGAGTAGGTGGGCTCGATACCGATCTTAAGCTCACGAACCCCGCAGGCACTGGTGGCAAGGCCTGCCCAGAGAACCAGAATGAGACGAACGGCGGTCATGGAGTTCGTATAATGCTCAGGTAACCACCCGGCAACCCATCTCCCGGCTGATCGGACCAAAAAAAAGCCCCCCGGCGTCGGCGCGAGTGCCGGCTCCGGAGGGCTTGTCTAAATCAAAAAAACGAAACTACTGAGCCGCGGTCCAAGTACCAGCAGCGACGCCGCAGTACGTCCCATTATCCACACAAGACGGACTAGAGGTTTCCCCATAACAATACGTCTTGAGGCTGGTGCCGGGAGTCGTTAACCCCTCGATCATGTTGGTGTACTCGCACGTCCCAGAAAATGGATTTGCCACGGCGGAAAGATCGACGGCGGCCATGTGCACAGTGCAGGTCTCTCCCGTAAACTGGTTTTCAGCAATCGGACACCTCCCGATGGCTGCGCCCGCATTATCGCTCGAATGGGTCAGCTCATGGCATGCGATAATCTGACTGTTAAGGTCATTGGGATCGCCGCGCTCCACGCACCTCAGAGTCTCAGTCGTCGGCCCGGCCGACTCCTCTTCTTTTCCCAGACACCCAGAGATCACAGTGGCGATAACGGCAAGCGTCATCAGACGAATCATCGATTTCATAAATTCTCCTAGAACTCGAATGGTCTCAGGCTAACGGGACTTAGACAATCAACAAAAAGCCCCCCGGCGTCGGCGCGAGTGCCGGCTCCGGAGGGCTTTTGTATTCTCACTCGAACGCTTACGCGTCCGGGGTGATTACATGTCGTAACCGCCCATGCCGCCCATTCCAGGAGCGCCACCCATGGGGGCAGCCGATTCCTTCTTGGGCTTTTCAGCAATGAGGGTTTCGGTCGTCAGCATGAGGCTTGCGACCGAAGCTGCATTCTGGAGGGCGCAACGGCCGACCTTGGCAGGATCAATGACGCCTGCTGCGAGAAGGTCTTCGTACTTCTCGGTCAGAGCATTGAAGCCCCAGTTTGCATTGGCGTTGTTGATCACCTTGTCGACCACGATCGAACCTTCGTGACCGGCGTTGCCGGCGATCTGGCGAAGGGGTTCTTCGATGGCGCGCTTGATGATGTTGATGCCAGCCTGCTGTTCTGCGTTCACGCCCTTGAGGTCCACGAGGACCTTGGAAGCGCGGATCAGAGCCGTGCCGCCGCCAGGAACAATGCCTTCTTCAACCGCAGCGCGGGTGGCATTGAGGGCGTCTTCAACACGAGCCTTCTTTTCCTTCATTTCGACTTCGGTAGCAGCACCGACGTTGACCACAGCGACACCGCCAACGAGCTTGGCGAGGCGCTCCTGGAGCTTCTCGCGGTCGTAGTCAGAGGTGGTTTCTTCGATCTGGCCACGGATCTGCTTCACGCGGGCATCGACGTCAGCCTTCTTGCCTGCGCCGTCGACAATCGTCGTGTTGTCCTTATCGATGGT
>CAIOHW010000338.1 GCA_903858195.1 Oligoflexia bacterium
GAGGAGCTCGGCCTGATCGACCAACATGCTGCCCATGAGCGCGTTCGCTTCGAGATCCTCAAGACCCGCGCCCTCAGGCGGGCTGCCTCAAACGACTCGCAGGCACTTCTCATTCCCGAAGTCGTGAGGTTTGAGCCGCAGATCCAGCCTGCTCTCCAGACGCGTCTGCCGCTTCTGGCCCAGCTTGGATTTGAGGCTGAGATCTTCGGTCCGGGCCAGCTCCTGTTTCGGGCCGCACCCCCTGAGTGGGGATCCCAGGACCTCCGCATCCGACTTGCGGGCTTGGTCGATCGGCTCATGTCGATTCAGGGCTCGGAACTCACCGGCGGCGAGACCCTCCTGCTCGATGAAATGCTCTTTGAGAAGCTCGCCTCCGAGGCCTGCCGCTCTTCGGTCCGCGCCGGCGACCGCGTAGAAGCCTGGGGAGCGCAGGCGCTGATCGAGCAACTCTCCCGCTGTGAGCACCCTTGGAATTGCCCACACGGAAGACCCACGGTGGCCCGGGTGCCCCGCGCAAGGTTCGAAGACTGGTTTAGCCGAACGGTATGAGCACGAGTCCCAAGCCACCCGTGTTCCCCGTTCTGGCCGGACCTACGGCCAGCGGCAAGACCCAGTTGGCTCTCGAGACGGCGGAGCGGCTCGGCCTTGAGATCATCAACGCAGACAGCCTTCTCGTATACTGCGGTTTTGACATCGGGACGGCCAAGCCCAGCCTCCGGGAGCGCGGGAGCGTGCCCCACCACCTGATCGATATCCGAGACCCGCTCGAATCGTTTACGGCGGCTGACTTCGTGCGCGAAGTCCATGCCCTGCATGCCACACTTGCCCCGACAGGACGCCGCGCGCTGATCGTGGGTGGCACCCATTTCTACCTCAAGGCCCTGTGCCGAGGCTTGTGGGACGCTCCGCCCACACAGCCCGAGTTTCGTAGCAGCCTGGACGGAATCGAAACGACTGAGCTCCATTCGAGGCTTGCCCAGAAAGACCCGGCCCACGCAGCCAAGATCGGCCCCTCCGACCGCTACCGCCTCATCCGGGCGCTTGAGATCCTCGAGTTCTCGGGCCGACGGCCAAGCGAGCTTGAGGCCGAGGCCGAAGCACGCGATCCCGACCCCCGCTTCCCGCTGCTCTGGATCGACCGCAGCACCGATGAGCTCGATGAGCGCATCCTCCAACGGACCCGTCAGATGCTTGAGCAGGGCCTCATTGAAGAGACCCGCTCATTGATGCAGCGAGTACCGGGGGCTCGTGCACTGGGATCCGTGGGCTACCGCCAGGTGGTCGACCACCTCGAACAAAGGCCCCCGGCAGGTCGCAAGCTTCGCCCGGGGCTCGGGGGCCTCGAAGATGAGATCACCCTTGCCACCCGGCAGCTGGTCAAGGCGCAGCGCACCTTTCTCAAGGGCTTTTCAGGTGCCGAAGGGTTTATTTTGGAGCAGGACCGACTTAAACTGGTTGCCCGAATCGAGGCATTGCTGTGACAACCCAGACTTCTCAAAAGCGCATCCTTCTCGTTTCTGATGGTACCGGCGAGACGGCCGCCGCCCTGCTCAAGGCCGCCATGGTGCAGTTTAGTGATCAGGACCTGAACCTCGTCCGGCACAAGAATATCCGGGCCGATGCCCAGCTCGAGGCCATCTGCGCCGATGCGGCCAAGGACCGCTCGCTTGTGGTCTTTACGCTCGTCTCCCCGCAACTCAGGGCCGGATTGATCCAGAAATGCAAGGCTCTGGGCATCCCGGCCATTGACCTGCTTGGCCCCCTTCTTCAGGGGCTGGGGGGCTATTTCGGGCTTGAGCCCAAGTCGATCGCTGGGCTCCTTCATGACGTGAACGAGGAGTACTTTCGCCGGATCGACGCCATGGAGTTCACCATCGCCCACGATGACGGCCAGGACCTGACCGACCTTGCCCGGGCCGATCTGGTGATTCTGGGCATCTCACGCACCTCCAAGACCCCCCTCTCGATGTACCTGAGCCATCAGGGCTGGAAAGTCTGCAACATCCCCCTCATCAAGGGCATTGAGGTGCCCGCCGAGGTGTTTGACCTCGACCAGCGCCGGGTGGTGGGCCTGACGATTGACGCCCATGACCTGCTGGTGATCCGCCGGGCACGCCTGGAGCGCCTGGGCCACGACCGCGGGGGCGAATATGCCGACCCTGACAAGGTCGTGGACGAGATTGAATGGGCCAATGAGCTCTTCAGGCGCAATCGCCGCTGGCCCATCTTTAATGTCACGGGCAAGGCGCTCGAAGAAACCGCCTCGGAAATCATGAAGTTAATGGCTTCTCGGCGCTTGACACCGCACGCCTCCTTGGAAAATATGCCCCCCAAAACTTGAGGGGGGGCCTCACATGGCTCGCGGTTCACAGGTCTGGTACAACGGTAAGATTCTTCCGGTCGAAAGCGCAAAGATCAGCCTCTTTACGCACTCGCTTCACTACGGTGTGGGCGCCTTTGAAGGCATCCGCGCCTACAAGCAGTCCGGTGGCGGCGGCGGCATCTTCCGTCTGACCGAGCACATGGAGCGCCTGTTTGAATCCTGCAAGATTCTGGGAGTGACCATTCCCTTCACGCTCGACCAGATCTGCCAGGCTGCTGTCGACACCTGCAAGGCAAACGGCTTTGAAGAGTGCTACATTCGCCCGATCGTCTTCACCGCAGACGGCCCACTCGGCGTGAACCCCGGCAACAATCCTCCGATCGATGTCGCCATCCTGAACTGGGAATGGGGCTCGTACCTCGGCGACAAGGGCGCAAACGAAGGCGCAAGGCTCGCGATCTCGAGCTTTATCCGCCCGCACGTCAACTCCAGCATGACCAAGGGAAAGATCACCGGCCAGTACGTCAACGGTGTGCTCGCCAAGCGTGAAGCCATCTCGGCGGGCTTTGATGAGGCGCTGATGCTCGACCCCGAAGGCTTCCTCACCGAAGGCACGGGCGAAAACCTGTTTGTCATCCGCGACGGCAAGGTCAAGACCACCTCACTCACCTCGATCCTGAACGGCATCACCCGCCAGACCGTGATCGAGTACTTCCTGAAAAAGAAGATCCCCATCGTCGAGAGCCGCTTCACCCGCGATGAGCTCTATTGCGCCGATGAAATCTTCCTCACGGGTACGGCAGCTGAGATCACCCCGGTCAAGGAAGTCGATCGCCGCCCGATCGGCCGCGGCGCACACATCGGCCGGCCTGGCCCCATCACCGCGCAGCTGCAAAAAGACTACGCAGCGCTCGTGCGCGGGGATCTCGGCGAATTCCCCAAGGGATGGATCACCCGGATCTAAACCCGGTCCAAGGATCGTCCTGGCTACTTGACCCGAGTCGTGACCACCACCCGAAAGGGCTGGTTTGGGTCGATGCCGAGGTCAGCGAAGGCACTCGGGCTCACCGAAATTTGGTGGCTGCTCTCGGCGGATGCCTGACTCAGCACCACATGCTGATTCACGATGGCGTTTTTGGAGAAAGATCCCTGCTGGATGCTCGCTGAAACAAGCTCGAGCTGCGACTGACTACAGGCCTCGATTTCAACCCCTCGGGCTTCCCTCACCAGCTGGTTTTTCAAGTCGGCAAGAATCTGCGTCCAGTTGGGCTGATCCAGATCATAGGTGCGGCCCCCAAAGGCACTCGCCAGACCCTGATAGGGATAGCCTCGTCCCGAGAGTGCTGCCCGTTTTGCCAGCTCCCCGCCCGCATTGACCGTCGAGTGGCTGTGAACCGCACTCAAGCGAAAGGCCTCACCCCTGGCTTCGAGGGCCTGCGCAACCCTCGCGCCCTGTTGGTGGATCAGGCAGCTCTGGTAGGCCGACCAGTCCGCCTGTTCGGCTTCGGTGAACTCCCCGGTCCTGACTGATGGAAGGGAACAGTTGGCGTAATGCTCAATATCGTCCGTCACGAGGATGTAGCGGTTCAAGGTTCCTGGGCCACTGAAACGGGCTGAGTCAGGAATCTTCACGCCCGAAATCAATCCAAGCCCGCTCTCAATCTTGGCGAGCTTGTTGTGCGAACCCACATAATCAGCATGCTGGTACACACCCTGAGGTACATTCAAGGTCACACCCGAGGAACTCTTGCCATGGACGATCACCTTGGCAGCAGATCCCAGCTCGGCCTGAAGCTCGGAGAGAAACTGCGAAAGTCCTGCGCTCAGGCCCGCGGCCTCCGCCGTCATACTTGCAGAGGTATCCACGACGAAAACGGCATTGAGATTGCGGAGCCTCTCGGTCCGAAAATCGAGTTGGACGGTCTGGGTCGAGCCGCTCTCACACGAGGGCCCGAGCGAGGCGATCGTGATTTCAATCGGCTGATGGCAGCCCGCTGCCGCCAAAAGCACTCCGGCAGAAAAGATCTTTTTGATGCGTGCGATCATTGGAAACGCCTCCCCATGGAATCGCCAATCGTTCCAGTGAGCCAACGTACCGCAGTTTGAACTCTTCCAAGCCTACCACCCTGACCGAGGGCCACCGCAAGTTGGGTCACGGATGACACAGCTTACGGAGCGCCTCGGAATGTCCGAAGATGATTGCAGGGGGTTCTTTCACCTTTGGAAAGGGTTTTTGGGGTCATCCCTTTTTTCCTGAGGCATTCACTGGGGCTACTCAGCCTTGGGCTACTGCTTTGGGGATGCGGTCCCAGGTTCCAAGTCAACGTCCAGCTCCCACCTGTTTCCAGCGCACCCGGCGCCCCGATTGCAGAATCCCTCTCTTGGCTCGATCCTCCCTCACCGCCCTCCTACCGTCTGAAGCCCACGCTACAGGCACGGGGGCTTATCCCGGGGCAAAAAATCAGTATTTACCGGGATCCCGATTGCGCCCCCTCTTCGCTGGTGGGCTCGGAAGTGTCTGGCTCGATGGAGGACACTGCCGGCATGTCCGTGACGCTCGGTTTCAGTTCCAACCCGACCAATGGTGAGATCCCCCTGTACGGTCGAATCGAAAGCCAGGACGGCAAGGCGTCCCTCTGCAGTGGCGAACTGTTGCGCTACGACCTCGATACGGTCAAACCCACCCTCGACCTGCTGGGCGCTGAATCCATCGGGGTTCAGATCGTCAACACCCCTTACACTTGGAGCTGGGGCTGCTCGGACGCGAACGCTCCGTGTACGTTCCGGGTTCTGGTTGATTCAAACCCTGAAAGCGCGCTCAATGCCTCCCATGAGGGAGCTCTCACCTCCATCACTACCCCTTCGCTCGATGGCGAGTACTACCTCCACCTTCAGGCGAAAGACCGCGCAGGCAACCTCTCAGATCCGGTCCACCAAGGACCCATCCGGCTCGATCAGCTAAAACCCACAGTCACGCTCGCCTCGAATGGACCCCCTTCAGGGACAAGCACGCGACTGGGAGCCTTTGACATCACCATCACTTTTTCCGAGCCAGTGACGGGCCTTGCCGTCACTGATTTTAGCTGTAGCGCCTGCAACCTTTCCAATCTCTCGGGCAGCGGCGCAACCTACACGGCTACCCTGAATGTCACCGCCACTGCTCAGGGGTTCCCCTTCCTCGTCTCACTGCCGGCCGGGAGCACCACTGACGAGGCCGGAAACTCTAACCCAGAATCCAACAAGCTCTCGTGGACGACGAACTCGGCTCCAACACTGAGTTCGATCGAACTGCTCAAGGTTGCTGTCGAAGATCAGGACTTCACAATCTCCTACGCGGCAATGATCGCTGCCGCAAACGAGGCGGATATCGACGGGGATGCGATCTCGTTCAGGGTCGAGGCGGTCAATTCGTCACTAGGCACCCTGCTCAAGAAGGGCTCCCAAGTCTTGGCTGGAAGCACACTTCTTTCTGTCGGAGAGTCTCTGGTTTGGAGCCCAGCTCTGAACGCCAACGGTACGATTGCAGCTTTCACGGTTGTCGCTTCGGATGGATCTCTTCTCTCATCTCCTGCCGCCCAGGTCAGCATTCAGGTCACTGCCGCAAACGATGCCCCGGTTGCTGTGGCACAGACTGTTTCTACTGCCGAAGAGACCGCCACGGCGATTACCATCGCCGCAACCGATCTGGACGGCGACTCACTCACCTACACGGTGGTGGCACAGCCCTCAAACGGCACGCTGTCTGGAACTGCTCCGAACCTGACCTATACGCCAGCCGCCAA
>CAIOHW010000339.1 GCA_903858195.1 Oligoflexia bacterium
CATTGGTGCCAAAGCTGAAGAACTCCCCGTGCTTGGCGAGTTCGTCGGCAGTCAATGCGGCCCGTGGGAGCTCGATCATCGTGCCGACCAGGTATTTGAGCCTGATGCCTTTGAACTCGGCCAAAACCGCATCGGCTTCCTTGCGGCAGACTTCGCCTACGAATTTAAGCTCGCGCCAGTCCGCAACGAGCGGAATCATGATCTCGGGCGTGATCCTGAAGCCTTCGTCGCGCACGAGCTCGCAGGCAGCCTCCATGATCGCGCGGACCTGTGTGCGGTAGATTTCGGGATAGCTCACGGCCAGACGGCAGCCACGATGACCCAGCATGGGGTTGAATTCGTGAAGGCTCTCGGCCTTGCGCTTCAGGCGCTCAAAGCCAACCCCGATCTTGGCTGCAAGGGCATGAAGCTCGTCGTCGCTGTGTGGAATGAACTCGTGGAGAGGAGGGTCGAGCAGCCGGATGGTGACCGGAAGCCCCTTCATCTCGCGGAAGATGCCCTTGAAGTCGCTCTTCTGCATCGGAAGGATCTTCTTGAGCGCCTGCTCGCGCCCGTCGCGCGAATCCGAGAGGATCATCTCGCGAACGGCATCGATGCGATCGGCCTCAAAGAACATGTGTTCGGTGCGGCAAAGTCCGATTCCTTCGGCGCCGAAATTTCGAGCCACCTTCGAGTCATGCGGGGTATCTGCATTGGTCCGGACCCGGAGCACGCGAACCCGGTCAACCCACTTCATGAGCTCCTGGAAGTCGCGGTTGAGCGAGGGTGCAATCGTGGGGACCATACCCTGGATGACTTCGCCCGAACTGCCATCGAGGGTGATCGAGTCACCCTCCTTAAGGGTGATTGAACCGATCACGCACTCCTTGCGGTCGTAGCTCACCTTGATGGCCGAGCACCCGGAGACGCAGCACTTGCCCATGCCTCGCGCCACAACTGCCGCGTGGGAGGTCATGCCGCCGCGAGCGGTGAGAATGCCCTCGGCAACCGACATCCCGTGGATATCTTCTGGCGAGGTTTCGATTCGAACGAGGATCACCTTGCGATTGAGCTCGTTCTTCCACTTTTCAGCAGTGTCCGGATCAAAAACGATCTGACCGCTCGCCGCTCCCGGCGAGGCGGGAAGGCCACGCGCCAGAACCTTCTTTGTGGCCCTGGGGTCGAGCGTGGGGTGGAGCAGCTGGTCCAGCTGATCGGGATGGATGCGCAGGATCGCCTCCTCGCGGTTGATCAGCCTTTCGCGGACCATGTCGACTGCGATCTTGAGCGCCGCCGCTGCAGTGCGCTTGCCTGTGCGGGTCTGGAGCATGAAGAGCTTGCCGCGCTCGATGGTGAACTCGATGTCCTGCATGTCCCGGTAATGTTTCTCGAGCTTCTGGTAGGCCCTGACGAGCTCTTTGTAGGGCTTGGGCATCAGTGCTTCGAGCGACGGCAGAGACTCGGCCGTATTGGAATGAGAGTCCTGCCTCGAGGCTTCATTGATCGGTTGTGGGGTTCGGATGCCTGCCACCACGTCCTCGCCCTGTGCATTCACGAGGAACTCCCCGAAGAATTTTTTCTCGCCAGTCGAAGGATCACGCGTGAAGGCCACTCCCGTGGCGCAGTCATCGCCCATGTTTCCAAACACCATGGCCTGCACGTTCACGGCCGTCCCCCAGTGTTCCGGAATTGAATTGAGCTTGCGGTAGGTGATGGCGCGCGGGCTCATCCAAGATCCAAAAACTGCACCCACTGCACCCCAGAGCTGCTCCCAAGGGCTCTCGGGGAACTCCTTGCCGTTCAGTTTCACGATCTGCTTGAACTGCGAGACGAGCTCCTTGAGATCGTCCGCTTTGAGTTCGGTATCGAGCTCGACGCCACGCGCGTGCTTCAGGTCCTCGAGTGCAGTCTCGAAATGGCTGGAATGAATGTCGAGAACCACGTCTGAGTACATCGTGATGAAACGCCGGTAGCTGTCATAGGCGAAGCGGGCATCACCGCTCTCCAGGGCAAGCGCCTCGACCGTCAGGTCGTTGAGTCCGAGGTTCAGAATGGTGTCCATCATCCCGGGCATCGAGGCACGCGCGCCCGATCGAACGGAGACGAGCAGGGGGCTCTTTCCGCCACCCAAGTTGCGACCCATGAGCTTTTCGATTCTCGCGGTCGCGGCCTTGACCTGAATCTCGAGCGTTTTGGGGTAGGAACTCTGGTTTGCGTAAAAGTAGGTGCAGACCTCGGTTGAGATCGTGAACCCCGGAGGCACGGGAAGGCCCAGTGCCGTCATCCCGTGGAGGTTCGCACCCTTGCCGCCGAGCAGCTCTTTTTGATGCTCGGCCCCTTCGGCCTTGCGGCCGCCAAAAAAGAAGACGGCTTTGTTCAGCGCGGCCTTAGCGGCTGCCCCAGCCTTCGAACTTTTCGGTGATGTAGGCCGTGAGCTTTTCTGCCGGGATGCGTTCTTGCGCCATGCTGTCGCGGTGGCGGATCGTGACCGTGTGGTTGCTGAGAGTGTCATAGTCGATCGTCACTCCAAAGGGCGTACCGATTTCATCCTGCCGGCGGTAACGCTTGCCGATTGAGCCCGCGTCATCGGTAGTGGCGCGGAATGTCTTACGGACCGTGTTGAAGACCTTGTCGCTGTACTCCATGAGCTCGGGCTTTTTCATGAGCGGGTAGATGGCGACCTTGTAGGGAGCGAGAGTCGGGTGGAGCTCCAGCCACACGCGATCGCCATCGGTGCGGTAGGCATCAGTGAGCGCCACGAGCAGCGTGCGATCGCAGCCGGCTGAAGTCTCGACGATGTACGGGACGTACTTTTCCTTGGCGGCTTCGTCGAAGTACTCAAGCTTCTTGCCACTGAACTCCTGGTGGCGGCCGAGGTCGAAGTCGGAACGGTTGTGGATGCCTTCGAGCTCCTGCCAGCCGAATGGAAACTCGTATTCGATGTCAAACGCAGCCTTGGCGTAGTGGGCCAGTTCGCCGGGCCCGTGCTGGTGGAAGCGCAGCTTGTCCTTTCGGATGCCGTTGTCGAGGTGCCACTGGATGCGGATCGCCTTCCACTTCTCAAAGAAGTCCATGTCCGTTCCGGGCTTCACGAAATACTGCATCTCCATCTGCTCGAACTCGCGAGTGCGGAAGATGAAGTTTCCGGGCGTGATTTCGTTGCGGAATGCCTTTCCGATCTGGGCAATGCCGAACGGGACCTTCTGGCGCGCGCTCTGCTGGACATTGAGAAAGTTGACGTAAATGCCCTGCGCGGTCTCGGGGCGCAGGTAGACTACCGAAGCGGTGTCCTCGAGCGGCCCCATGTGGGTCTTGAACATGAGGTTGAACTGTCGCGGTTCGGTCAGTTCGCCGCCGCACTCAGGACACTTCTTGGCAGCAACGACTGCCGGATCCAGCTTGTCGGCGCGGAAGCGGGCCTTGCACTTTTTGCAGTCGACGAGCGGGTCGACAAAGCCTGCGACGTGGCCGGAGGCTTCCCACACGCGTGGGTGCATGAGGATCGCGGCATCAATTCCCTCGACGTCCTCGCGGTCGCACATCGAGCGCCACCAGCGCTCTTTCACATTGCGCTTGAGTTCGATGCCGAGCGGTCCGTAGTCCCAGCAGGCGTTGATGCCGCCGTAAACCTCGCTCGACGGAAACACAAAGCCGCGACGCTTGCACAGCGAGACGAGGTCGGCCATGTCCTTGAGGTCGCTCACGACCCGGGGAGTTTCGGTTGCAGTGACGCCGGTTGCGGAAGGAGTTTCGGTGCTCATAAGCAGCTGAAATCGTTAGCAGAGGCGCAAGCGAAGTCCAAGTTTTTCTAACGAATCCAGTCGTAGTTGAATGACACGGAGATCCGTTCGCGCTCGGAGCGGTTGGCCGGGACTTCATGCCTGAGCCAGCTCTCAAAAAGCACGAGTTGCCCGGGGCGCGGCTCCAGGGTCCAAAACGGGTTCTGGCTGCAGGGTCTCCCCATGAACGACGAAAGCCGGGGGTCCTCGATCTTGAACGCGCCCGAACCCCGGGGCACCTCCACATAGTAGGTACCGCTCACGACCGAGAGAGGATGCAGGTGAAAGGAATGGTGGCAGTGCCTGCCCATGATGTTGACCCAGCAGGTCGACATCTCGATTTTTCCCGACGGAGGCGCGATGCGCAGGGCCTTGAGGTACTTGCGGACCTCCGCATCGACGAAGTTCTTGAGTCGCGCAAAAGAGGGGGATCGGTAGGGGAGGTCCGTGATCGAGCCGTAGGAGGTGTAGCCCGCGTCGTAGTTCTGCCTCGACCAGCTCTGACCGCCAGGATCGAGTTCCCTAAAGGCTCTCGCCTCCCTGGCAAGCACGGAGTTGAGCTTTCCTGCTCCCGCAGGGGGCATCCGTGTGGTCCAGATCTGTGTTGGAAATAGAGATTTTAGGCTCATTTTTAAGGGTTTCTACTGCTTCTTGAACCACGGAACAAAGGCACTGGTGGTCTTCTGGTACTCCCGGTAGGCGTCACCGCGGCGCTTGAGGGATCCCTCTTCGGCAAGCTTCACTCCGGTCACGTTCAGGAGAAAATGGAGCATGAGCAGGGGGCAAAAGACCGCCCATACGCCACTCGGCTGCGCGAGTGCGAAGACGAAGTAGCCCACCCAGATGGTCCACTCAAAGAAGTAGTTGGGGTGGCGGGAGTAGTTCCAGAGCCCCACCTGGCAGACCTTGCCCCGGTTCTCGGGTTTGGACGCAAAATCGGCAAGCTGCCGGTCAGCCATGATCTCCCCGCGAACTCCGAGCAGCCAGATGGCCATGCCTGCCCATTCCAGGGTGTGGATCGTGGGGCTCGTGTTCAGTGCAGAAACGAGAAACGGATAGGAAAGAAGCCAGAGCAGGACCGCCTGGACCTGGAAGAACCAGTACATCTTCAAGTTGAAGTTTGGCCCCCACTGCTTGCGGTACTTCGCGTAGCGGGGATCCTCGACCGGGTGGTGGCCCATGACCCGTCGAAACAGATGGAGCCCGAGCCGCAGGCTCCAGATACTGACCATGAGTGAGATGACGAGCTTGCGCGTGGGATGTCCATCGCCGAGCCAGAAGTACATCCAGGCAATCGGAGTGAAGCCCAGGGCCCAGGCGATGTCGACGATCCCGGCGTTTCGCATCCGGACGCTCGCCAGCCAGACGAGCATCATGAGAATCGACGATCCTGCCAGTGCCGCCAGCCCAAGATTAACGAAAGTCATGCTC
>CAIOHW010000340.1 GCA_903858195.1 Oligoflexia bacterium
GCGGCGATCGCCTCGAGGATCCTCGCGTGAGTGCGTACGGAGAGGGGCCCAAGCTCCTGGAAGTGGTCGAGCGCGGAGTCATCAATGGTGACCAGCACGATCCTCGGATCAGGCCGGGGAGCCAGAGGAGTGGATGAGCGCAAGTCATAGAGCGCGGCTTCGATCGAGTGGAAGTCAAACTGGCCGAGCACGGCCGTGATGCCCGCGGCAAGCACGCACGAAAAAGCGATGAAAAGCGTTCGGGCGAGGTCTTCTCGCAGCCTGGGCAGACGCATCCAGAGATCGGGAGGAGCAATGCGCGGGCCAGCCGAGGTGGGATGGGCGCCCAAAAAAGGGCTATAAAACCAAGCCATTGGAGGGGACGAACCGGGGCCGCGGGAGGGGCCGGTGTCTAACTCTTTTACAGCTGTTGAAACGCTGTCAGAGCGCCTGCTCGGTGCTGAGGGTGAACTCGATGCGCCGATTCTTGCGCCGGGACTCGGGCGTCTCCCCGCCCGAAAAGGGCCTCCGGGCACCGGTGCCGATGGGCAGGATGCGCTCCTCCTGCAGAAAGTCCTTCTGCACGAGGTACTTCATGACCTGCACTGCGCGGGTCAGAGAGAATTCAAACTGGCTTCCGATCTTGGAGCCCGCCTCAGGCTGGTCGTCCGTGTGCCCTTCGATGCGGACAAATCCACGGTAGGTGGCGAGAATGCGGCCGAGTCGTGCCAGGTATTTTTCTGAGCCGGGCTTCAGTGCAGTCTGGCCCGGGTTGAAGAGGAGCTCTTCGGGAACCGAGAACTTCAGCGTATCGATGCTCACATCCAGACCATAGAGCTGGTCTTCCATCACTTCCTGCGCAAGCTCGCCCAGCTCTTGGTGGGCCATTCGCTGTTGCTGGACGGGGCGCATGGGTCTTTCCACGAGCTCATCAGGGGTCTGGCCATCGAGTCCCTTGAGGATTGCCTCACCCGAGCCCTGAGCCTCACCCAGCGGCCTGGCTTCCTCGGACTGCGGATCCCGACCCGCATTATAGGGCGTGTTGGGATGGTTGAAGTAGTGCGAGATCGCGGCCTTGGTCTCCTCGTCGGCACCGAGGAGCCACATCACCATGAAGAAGCACATCATCGCGGTCACGAAGTCGGCGTAGGCGACCTTCCAGGCCCCGCCGTGGTGGCCGCCGTGGGCCCCACCTTTTTTCTTCTTGATGACGATGACGGGTGCGTCTGCCATGGGTCCTCAGGTCACGTTCACGCCGCGGCCTTGCCCACGCTTGAGGTTGCCTTGTCGACTTCCTCGAACGAAGGACGGAATTCAGCCGGAATCGTGCGACGAGCAAACTCGACGCACACCTTCGGAGAGCAGTTCTTGGCATAGGCCAGCAGGGCTGCCTTGAGTACGGAGAACAGCTTGCCTCCGTCCTGGTTGTTCAAGTCCATCTTCGCAGCCAGAGGCTGCATGAAGCCGTAAGAGATCAGGATGCCGATGAACGTGCCGACGAGGGCCGCTGCCACGGAGTTACCCACGGCTTCCTTACCCTCTGAGAGCTTGCCCATCGTATGAACGACCCCGAGAACGGCGGCCACGATTCCGAGACCTGGCATGGCATCACCGACGCGGTTGACGATCGAGACCGGCCGGGCTTCTTCTTCGTGCACCACTGCAATATCGGCATCCATGAGCTCCTCGAGGTCGTATGGGCTCATGGGTGAGCTGATCTGCACCTTGAGGGTGTCGCAGATGAACTCGAGTGCATGGTGATTATGGAGGATGCCGGGATACTTCTTGAAGATTTCAGACGCCTCGGGCTTTTCAACGTGAGGCTCGAGCGAGAGCGGGTTGGCCTTGGCCGTCTTGGTCAGTTCAAACAAGAGCATCAGGGCTTCGAGATAGATCTTCTTGGAAACCGGGGGACCCTTGAGGGTTGCCAGTACCTGCTGGATCATCGCCTTGATGGTCGAGGGGTTGGCCGAGGTCAGGAGGCCGCCAATGCCTGCGCCACCGATGATGATGAACTCCGACGGCTGCCAGAGCACGTTCAAGTGTCCACCGCCGACGACCGCGTAGCCGCCGAAAACGCACAGAATGACTGTTACTGCGCCGACAATAACGAGCATGGTTACCCGTACCTCTCACCGGCGTATCGCCCAGAGGCTCGAAAACCCTGAGGGAATTAACAGTTCTTGTCAAAATACCTGACACTTTGGCCGCTTTGAGCGGCATTTCACGCGAAACGCGATTTCGCTAAAGTCCCTGAGGCAGGATGCCGATGCGGCCTAATTGGTCTTTAGCTCCCGGACGGACTCCGGGTACTCTTGGGCGCAAGCCTCGTCCTCGAGCTCGAGCTTCTGCATCACCCGCTCGGTCAGCACCTGCTCAAGCGGACATTCGCTGGTCGCACGCAGGCCTGACTTGCGGTCGATCTGGGCCTCGACGAGATGCGGGCTTGCAGCGAAGGGCTCGACCGGCTCTCCACGATGGGCCTCTTTCATGAAACTCACCCAGATGGGCAGCGCCGCAGTGGCTCCGGTGAGCTTGGGAAGGGTCTGCGCTTCGGGCGGAACCTGGTCCCAGCCCACCCACACTACGGTGGTCAGCTGGGGGGTAAAGCCCGCAAACCAGCTGTCGCGGTGCGCACTCGTGGTGCCGGTCTTGCCGGCCGAGGGTCGAGTCCAGCCCCAGTTGCGCGACGGCGAGGCGGTGCCGTCCTCGAAAACGGTCGTCATGAGGTCGATGAGGGCATCGACCGGAGCCGGGTCGGCCACCCAGTCCGGGTTGTGAACAAATCGCGCCACCGAAGTTCCGTCGTCGAGCGTGATGGCCCTGAGCACGGTGAGCTCGTCGGATTGCCCGTGGTTGGCAAGCGCTGAATAGATCTTGAGAAGCTCTACGGGCGAGAGTTCGGGAGTGCCAAGCGTGATCGAGGGAACTTCGGGGAGTTCACCTTCGATCCCGAGGGAGCGGGCCGTGTTGATGATCTCGCGAATGCCCACCTGCTGGGCAATGCGCGCCGATGAAGTATTGATCGAGTGGGCGAGCGCACGGCGCATCGTGACCCAGCCCTCGAACTCGGGCTCATAGTTTTTGGGTGACCACTTCGGCTGATTTCGATCATAGGTCAGGCTGAAGGGGGCATCCTCAACGGGGTAGGCTGGAGTGAAGGGCACTCCTTCGGAGTCGACTCCCTTTTGCAGGGCAGCGAGAAAGACCACTGGCTTGAAGGTCGAACCCACTTGGCGCTTCATGTTCAGGATGCGGTTGAAGCTCGACTGGGTGTAGTTGCGGCCGCCCACCAGCGCACGGATGAAGCCGGTACGATGCTCGACCGCAGCCAGAGCTCCTTCGAGCCTGAGCTCTGGGACCGGAGAGCCCGAGGGGACGGATGAAGGGGGAGTCTTCTTGAGCCTTGCGAGAGCCTTTTGCTTGGCAGCCTCGAGGTTCTTTTCCTGCTGGCCGACCCCATCGCTGACTGCCTTCTGGGCTGCAGCGTTGATGTGCGGAAGAAGCGTCGTGTAGACTCTCAGGCCTGCTTTGGGCAGCTCTTCCTCGGTGAAACGTCCGTCGAGCTTTCGCAGGATCTCGGCCTTGACGTAGTCCACGAAGAACGGAGCCTTGTTGTTCGATGCAGACTGCGCAGGGGCAAGTCGGATCTTCTGGTTCGAGGCCTCGAGCATTTCCTCTCGCGCGATGTGTCCGGTCTCGACCATCTTGTTCAAGACGAGCCTTTGCCGCTCGAGCGCCCGGTCCATATAGCGATAGGGCGAATAGTAGCCGGGACCCCGAATCAGGGCGGCCATGAGCGCTGCCTCGTGAAGCTCGAGTTCGGGTAGGCGTTTGCCAAAAAAGTACTTGGCCCCCTCCGAAACTCCGTGGACTTCGAGCACGCCGATCTGGCCCAGATACACTTCGTTCAGGTATCGCTCGAGAATCTCCTCCTTGGAGTAACGAAGCTCGAGCAGCAGCGTCAGAAACGCCTCGTTGACCTTGCGTACGAGGTTCTTGTCATGCCGCTCCATGAGGTTCTTGACGAGCTGCTGGGTCAGCGTGCTCCCGCCCTGTGCAAACCGAAGCTGCTTCAAGTTCACGAAGATGGCGCGGGCAAGGCCCCGCCAGTCCAGGCCGATGTGGTCGAGAAAGTGCTGATCCTCGATGGCGAGAATCGCCTGCCAGATCGTGGGGGGAATGTCGGCAAGCGGAACCCACTCGCGGACCTGCTTCCTGTCGCCCGAACCGAGCGATCCCACGAGCTCCGGCTCAAGAAAGACCTCGGGAATTTCGGTCTCACCCGAGCGCACGGTCACGAGCTCGGAACCGGCCTCGGCTCCCTCGAACTCAAGCTCGATGGTGCGGCTTTGCGAAGCGGCCTCGAGCGTAGGGTGCTCTTCGGGAAGCAGGGACTCCGGGTAACGCACGGGATGGAGGGTGAAAGTGAGCTTCTCGCCTGAGGAGGTAGCCGTATAGCCCAGAGTCTTGAGGCGCTGCTCCACCCAGTTTCGCGGAGCACCCGTGGCAATTCGGGTCACATCCGAGAAGATCCGGGTCGGAATGAAGTCCTGGCGCGCAAGGAAACTCTCCTCCAGCTGGTGGTAGAGCGTCGTCAGGTAGGCGCCGCCCAGCACAAAGGGGATCGAGCAGACCAAGATGAAACGGGCGATGCGCTGCATGCAGCCGGGAATCTCCTTGACGGAGAAAATAGCCCTCCATAGAACCAAAGATCAATCGCTTGGGAGAGGGATCTTATGAAAAAGATTGGGAAATGGGTGTTGCCGGTCGCTGTCGTCCTGGTCCAAGGACTGATGCAGGGTCTGATGGCCCACGAGGCCGCTGCGATGGATCTCGACTGGACGGGCGACTTCCGCACCGAGGCGCACTGGGTGAAGAACTACCCCCTCGACGGTGGCAATGCCGCGTCGGGTGGCTACTCGATCCCCAAGGGCGACAAGGATCCGGCCCAGTTTCAGACCCTCTTCATGCGCCTCAAGCCAAAGGTGCTGGTCAATGAC
>CAIOHW010000341.1 GCA_903858195.1 Oligoflexia bacterium
CAGGAGCTGGCGGACGATGATCTCGATGTGCTTATCGGAGATTGTTACACCCTGGCTTCGGTAGACCTTCTGGACCTCCTTGACGAGGTAGTTCTGTACCTCGGCTCGGCCACGGACCTCGAGGAGCTCCTGTGGATCGAGCGGGCCATCGGTGAGCGGGTCGCCCGCGCGAACTTGGTCGCCGCTCTTGACCAAGAGCTTGGCATCGTGCGGAATTGGGTACTTCGCTGGAGGGATTACGTCTTCCTGACGAATCACCCAACCGGCATCCGAGCTGATAAAGAGCCCCTTAGCATCGGCAATGATGTCTCCAGTGGCTGCCGACGAGCCGATGACCTGGCCAACCTCGACGAGGTCGCCATCGCGGGCGGTCAGGCTAGCATCGATTGGCAACCTGACTTCCGAATCATAAATCTCGCTGTGGGTTACCTCAACAGTTGTACCAGCGTCCGATGAAATGACGTCAACAACTCCATCGATCCGGCTAATCTCTGCCTTACCTTTCGGAGTACGCGCCTCAAAGATTTCCTCGACGCGCGGGAGGCCACCTTGCACTCCTTTCCCAGAAGACACCCCCGTCAATTGCTGGGTAACAGTCTTCCAAACGAACTTCTGAACTAGAGCATCTGGGTCCTCTCCTGGACCAAGAGGGACCAGTTTGCCGTTTCCGCCGAGCATCTCCTTCCGGGGGATCAGGAGGGGCTGCTGAATGACCTTGCGGTTGTAGCGAACAAGCCCGAGTAAATCTCGCTCATCAGTACGAATTGCCCTGTAATCTCCAGAGCCAGTCGGATCTTCAACGAACATCCCCTCAAACTTCTTGCCAGCTGCGAATGTGAAGAATTCGCTGTTGACCCGTTCCCCTTGCGGAAGAACATCAGAGGTCATGTACTGGTCCTGGTTCTGTGAAATCTGGCGGTATACGACACGGCCAGTGGCTTTCGCCTCCGATTCAGTCGTATGCACGAATCGGTGAAGCTGGGCTGAGGTGGCCCCAGACTTTACCCCCTTGCTCTTTACTTTTGGCGCCCGTGCAACAACAACACCATCGCCAGCAATGAAAAAACCACCGTCCGAAGGCTTCCCGCGCTCATACGATACAACGGTCTTCTTCGGGTCCATTACAGCGATTCGCACGTCTCGCGTAACGCTAGCGACTCCACCGGTGTGGAATGTACGCATTGTCAACTGCGTTCCAGGCTCCCCAATGGACTGTGCGGCCATGATTCCCACAGATTCACCGATATCAACGATCTTCCCCGTCGCGAGATTCCGCCCGTAACAGATTTGGCATACACCGGTGGCAGCGACGCAGGTGAGGGGCGAGCGCACGGCAACCACCTCAATCTCCGAGGCGGCTGCGATCTTGGCTGCGCCTTCCTCATTAATCTCTTCGCCACGTGCAATTGAAGTGCTTGCATCCAATTTGATCAGTTCCGCCGCAACTCGCCCAAGCAGTCGACGAGCGAAGGCTTCGCGTAACTCCTTCATGTCGGGATGCTCCGCCGCGATAGGCCACTCCGCGCCAGTAACCTCTGCCGTGTCAGCAAGAGTCACGTCGGTGGCATCTCTCGCGCCACAGTCCTCAATGCGCACGATGACATCCTGCGCAACGTCAACGAGACGGCGCGTGAGGTAGCCGGAGTCTGCGGTTCGGAGCGCCGTGTCGGCGAGACCCTTACGCGCACCGTGTGTGGAGATGAAGTACTCGAGCACCGTCATTCCTTCGCGGAAGTTTGACTTCACAGGAACGTCGATGATGCGGCCCGATGGGTCGGCCATGAGGCCG
>CAIOHW010000342.1 GCA_903858195.1 Oligoflexia bacterium
GCCTGGGCTTCGGCGGCGACCTTCCGCGGAACCGACATGCGCGGTGGGGCAAACGGCGGCCGTGTGAGGCTGGCTCCTCAAAAGGACTGGGCAGCCAACCAACCTGCAGAGTTGGCACGTGTCATCTCGAAGCTCGAGGCGATTCAGGCCGGATTCAACTCGTCTGCCGGCAGCGGCAGGCGGGTCTCGCTTGCCGATCTGATCGTGCTGGGTGGAACGGCTGCTGTCGAGCAGGCCGCAAAGGCAGGTGGCTTCAGTGTCAGTGTGCCGTTTAGTCCGGGGCGTACCGATGCCTCGCAGGAACAGACGGATGTGAAGTCCTTTGCCGTGCTTGAGCCCAAGGCGGATGCGTTTCGGAACTACTACTCGGAGGGAGCCTACTTCCCTCCCGCCGAGATGCTGGTCGAGCGGGCAAGCCTGCTGGGTCTGAGCGTTCCTGAGATGACGGCCCTCCTGGGCGGCCTGCGCGTGCTCGATGCCAACACGGGCGGCTCGCGTCATGGGGTGTTCACCCAGAAGCCCGGCACCCTCAGCAATGACTTCTTCGTCAACCTGCTGGATATGTCCACCCGTTGGCAGAAGGCAGCGGGGTCCGAGGGAGTCTACGAGGGCATTGATCGCAAGAGCGGCAAGCTCAAGTGGACCGGCACACCTGTGGACCTGATTTTCGGATCGCACTCCGAGCTCAGGGCCATTGCCGAGGTCTATGCGTCAACAGATGGACGGCAGAAGTTCGCCGATGATTTTGCCAGGGCCTGGAACAAGGTCATGATGGAAGATCGTTTCGAACTGAAGAAGTAGAGGCCGACTGAGTCATCCTTTAGACGGGGGCCGGGCATGCCGATGAGTCGGCGTGGCCCGTGCTCCCGTCTTCAGGCTTTTGCTGGTTCTGTCGGCGCTCCTTGCGGGGGGCTTTCTGCCGCTTCGCCTCCTGCGAGAGGGCGGGGTGGGGGCGTGGGATACTGCCTTTGATGGGGTGATGTCGGCTTCGGCACTTCTTGCACTCCGGCTTCGATTCTCACAGCCAGACGCCTCATGGCGCACGATTGGGGCATGGCTTGATGTGCTGTGCCTGTTGCCGCTTTCGAGCCTCGGGCTCAATGCCGGTTCAGACCTCCTGATGATCCGCCACGTCTGGCAGATCCGTCCCCTTCTCGATGAGTTTCCGGCCCTGCAGCCCGTCGTCTATCGGCTGGTGCCGATCGGTCTCACCCTTCCGCTTCTCGTGCATGGAGTCGCCTGCGGGTGGATTGCGCTCGGGAGCGGGACGGCCGGGCCCGATCCCGACGCCACGACCGAGTACGTGCGCGCGCTTTATTGGGCCTTCACGACTCTGACGACCGTGGGTTACGGCGACATCTCGGCAAGGACCTCCGCACAGATGCTCTTTGCCTCCGGAGTGCAGGTGCTTGGGGTTGCCGTGTTCGGGTTTGTGCTCTCCAACGTCGCAAGTCTGATTGCACGCATGGATGCCGCTCGCGAGCATCACATGGACTCGGTCGAGCGCATCGAGAACTTCATGCGATCGAACCGGATCCCGCAGGCGCTACGCTCGGAAGTTCGGACCTATTATCACTACCTTTGGAAGCACCACCGCGGTTACCACGATCAGTCGCTGCTGTCCGATCTACCAGCCAAGATCCAGGCCGACCTCTCCTTCTTCATCAACCGATCGATCATCGAGAAAGTGCCCCTGTTCAGGCAGGCGGGATCAGAGCTGGTGGGTGACCTCATGGCCGAGCTCAAGCCGCGCATCTATGCACCCGGCGAAAAGGTGTTTCGTTCGGGCGACGCCGGCGATTCGATCTACTTTGTGCAGAGCGGGCAGGTGGAGATCCTGGGTACAGGCGAAGAGACGATCGCGAGCCTCGCCGAGGGGGCCTGCTTTGGCGAGATGGCCCTGGTGTCCGACAGGCCCAGAAACGCCACGGCAAGAGCCCAGACCTACTGCAACCTCTATGTACTTTCAAAAGCTTCATTTGAACGCGTGATTCGCGCCTATCCCGACTTTCGCCGGGAGATCGAGCAGATGGCCGTCAAGCGCCGCAATCCTGAGGCGGCATGAACCCATCGAGCATCCGGCGCCTTCGCTGGTTCTGGCTCGCGGCGGCTGCGCTGTGCGGCCTGGCCATGCTCTCGATTCCGCAGCAGGGTCGAATCCTCGACCTGCGCTTCTGGTACACGGGTCAGGATGCAATCGATTACCTGGCCTCCCTGCAGGGCGAGTCGCGCGGGCGCTACATCAACCATGAGTGGCTGGATTTTGGATTCATGGGATTCTATTCGCTCGCACTTGCAGGCTTCTGGAGGGGGGCTCGGCACCTCAGGCTGCTGCCCTGGTTTCCAGGGCTTATGGATTTCATTGAGACGGGACAGATCGTCGCGATCCTCTACAGGCCGGAGTCAGGGCCATGGCTTGCGAGCACTTTGGCGATGAGCACTCCGGTCAAATACGTTTTCTTCTACGGCGTGATCGCTGCGATCGTTCTAGATCGACTGCGAAAACCCTAGGCAAGCGGGATGCTGAGCAGTTGCCGCACAACGCTTCGAATCGCGTCATCGATGCGGTGTCCGCTTCCGTCGACACAGTGAAAGCTGCCCCTCACGCCCAGCTCCATGAGCCTGCGGTGGGAACTTCGGGCGCTCTCCAGACTCACGGCTTCGTCGAGCGATCCATGCACTGCGTCCACGCGGTAGGGCATCGAGCCTGGAATCGGGCCAGGGATCTCGTCGACCAGGTACTCACAGCCAATGCCGATGAATTGCCGGACCTGTCCGAGACCCGCCGCAGCGATCGGCGAAAGAAACCCGCCCTGCGAAAAACCAATGATCCGCGTGGGGAGTTCGGCGAGGCCGAGCGACTCAAGCGCGCGCCTGAGAAACGCGACCGAAGTGCGCATGTCGACCGCATACTCGTCGGTGCCCGGGTCATAGAAGTACCAAGAGTAGGTGGCCGCATAACCCTGCTCGGTCCGGTGGGGCATGAGAAACGGGCCGTTTGGCGCAAGCGTCAGGGCGGAGCCCTGGAGCTCCCCGGGGAGCGCCGCAGCCAGCTTTTTCAGCATTCGTGCCCCCGTCTCGGCATACCCGTGCAACATCAGGATGAGTTCGCGCGGAGGAGCTCCGTCGGCCGGGGCAATCGATGCGGCATCAAAGGGCAGCGGTGCAGAAACCCAGAGGCGGGGGTTGGCTTGCATGGTAGGATTCTAGTCGGTGTCCAAGTCTTGTTCAAGATCCCTTGAACTTTAGAGCTGGACTCACGCCGTCGGTTTTGATCAAGATCAGGTGATGAAGATCGCACGCATGCTCGCCCTGGCAGGAGTTTTTATGTCTGTTTCTGCAGCTCAGGTCCACGCGCTCGAGGAGCCCCGGTTCGAGGTGATCCGAGCGGTCGAGGTCGATGGGCACGAGATCGAGTACCGGCAGTACGCGCCTTATGTCGTGGCCGAAACCCGGGTCGAGGCACCCACCCTCAAAAAGGCCTCAAGTGAGGGCTTCAGGCGGCTTGCGGATTATATTTTTGGCGGCAATTCCTCTGAAGAGTCGATGGCCATGACCGCCCCCGTAGGTACGATCGGTTCTGAAGGCCGCTACACCATCACTTTCGTGATGCCCTCCAAGCACTCGCTCGAGTCGCTGCCCGCCCCACGCGACTCGCGTGTCACGCTTCGGCAGGTGCCCGCGCGCAAGGTGGCTGCGATCGTGTTCTCGGGATTTTGGAGCACGAGCAATTTCGAGCGCCATCGCGTCGCACTCGAGTCCCACCTGGGCTCTGATGGTGTCGAGATCCTGTCGGCTCCCCTGGTGGCGCGTTACAACATGCCGCTCACGCCGTGGTTCCTGAGGCGCAACGAGATCCTGATCGACATCCGCTGAGCGCTGCTGGCAAACTAGGGGCATTGTGTCCCTGATTCACCGCTATCGCCATCGCCTCATGCTGGCCGCAGGCCTGTGCCTGGTCGCACTTTCATCATGTGAGTGGAGCGACCTGGCCGATGGAGCCGGCGCGTCCTGTTCGCCGGGGGCTGCCGCTATTGGCGTCACCGACGGGATGGTCGCCCGACTCTGCGGCTGCGCGGAGGGCGGGGGAGGATGGCAGACCTTTGACGCAGGAATGAC
>CAIOHW010000343.1 GCA_903858195.1 Oligoflexia bacterium
TACCTGCGGCAGAACTCGGTCGACAGCATCACTGGAGCCAACAGCGGCAACAACATCGGCCCGGGCACTCCGACCCTGCACCTTGAGCCTTGGAAAAAGGACTTCATGGAAGTGAAGCTGATGCTTAAGGGCGGGGGCTGCGAGAACGTGGGCGCGCAATACAGCCTGCCCGACTCCCGACTCGGCGCGAGCCGTGATCTGGCGGGTGTCCGCAAGTGCATCCTCGACTGCGTCCAGCAGGCCCAGGGCAAGGGCTGCGGACCGGGAGTACTGGGCGTGATCGTGGGCGGAGATCGGGCGACCGGCTACCTCGCCAGCAAGGAGCAGCTCCTTCGCAAGATGAAGGACAAAAACCCGAACTCCACGCTTGCCCGCCTCGAGGAGGAATGTCTGGCGGAGGCCAATACGCTTGGCATCGGCCCCATGGGCTTTGGCGGTAAAACGACCCTCATGGGCGTGAAGGTGGGCGCCTTGAACCGCGTGCCGGCATCGTTCTTTGTGACGGTGAGCTACATGTGCTGGGCCTTTCGCAGGCAGGGTGCCAAGGTCACGTCCAAGGGCCAGATCCAGAAATGGCTTTACTGAGGAGAATCAGACCATGATCCAGCTCTCAGCTCCTTTCACAGAAGATAAGATCCGCTCCCTCAAGGTCGGCGACATGGTGGAGATCACGGGGACCGTCCTGACCGGACGAGATGCCGTACACAAGTGGCTCCATGACGGAAACGAACCGCCCATCAGCCTCAAGGACGCGATCATTTACCATTGCGGTCCGGTCGTGCTGAAAAAGAAGGGCAAGTGGGTCGTGACCGCAGCCGGTCCCACGACCTCAAGTCGTGAGGAGCCCTATCAGGCTGGGATCATCGAAAAGCATGGGATTCGCGCCGTGATTGGCAAGGGAGGCATGGGCGAGAAGACCCGCCAGGCCTGCCAGAAGTTCGGCTGCGTTTACCTTCATGCAGTGGGCGGAGCGGCCCAGGTGCTTGCCGAGTCCATCACCGAGGTCAAGAACGTCCATTTGATGGAAAAGTTTGGAAGCCCTGAAGCGATCTGGGAGCTCCAGGTCGAAAAGTTCCCGGTCGTGGTCACCATCGACGCGCATGGCAACTCGCTTCATAAGGAAATCGAGGCCGAATCAGCCGGCCACCTCGCAGAGCTGATGAGCAAGAAGTGAAGCGAAAGTGAAGATCGGGGTTTTTGACTCAGGCGTCGGAGGGATGACCGTGCTTGCTGAGCTTCGCAAGGAGTTCGGGGGCGAGCGCTTCGTCTACCTCGGTGACACCGCCCATGTGCCCTACGGCACCAGGAGCCCTGCCCAGGTGCGCAGGCTATCGATTGATTGTGCACATACGCTTCGCGGGCACGGAGTCGACGTGATGGTCGTGGCCTGCAACACGGCCTCAAGTCTCGCGCTTCCCGAGATCCAGGACGCTGCCGGCGACTCAGTCAAGGTCGTAGGAGTGGTGGTGCCCGGAGTCCATGCCGTTCTCGACGCCCACCAGCAACTGGGGATCGCCGATGCGCCGGTACTAGTGCTCGCCACCCGCGCGACCGTTCGAAGCGGAGCCTATAGCAAGAGGCTCCAGGCACTGGGTCTCCCGGTGCTCGAGCAGGCCTGCCCGCTTCTGGTTCCGATGATCGAGGAAGGGTGGACCGACCATCCCGTTTTGCACCAGACCATCGAGGAGTATGTTCGCGAGCACCGTGCGCGCCATCCCAAGGGAGTGGCCTTGCTCGGATGCACGCACTACCCGTGGATCCAAGCCGCCTTCGAGCGGGCGCTTCCCGGGTGGATCGTGGTCAACTCGGCTGCTGCCGTGGCCGAGCATCTGAAGAACCATGAAGGAATCCCGTCCAGCCGCGGACCGGGTGAGGTTGAGTGGGTCTTCACCGATCCCGAGGCCATTCCATCGTTTGCGGCAAGCCAGCTGAGTCGAGGTGAAAAATGAGCGAACCCAGAGTCTATGGATCTTCAGAGATGACCTACAATGATTATCTCAAGGTACCGGAGCTCCTCTCACTTCAGCAGAGGCAGAGCGAGCCTCCGCACCACGATGAGATGCTCTTCATCATCATCCACCAGGCATACGAGCTCTGGTTCAAGCTCGTCATCCATGAGCTCGACTGTGCGATGGCGCACATGCAGAAGGGTGAGGCCCTGCGGGCGCGGCATTTCATCCACCGCTGCGTCGAGGTCTTCAAGGTGCTTGTGCCTCAGATCCACATTCTGGAGACGATGCAGCCGGTCGAGTTCCTGCAGTTTCGCGATCGTTTGGCTCCGGCAAGCGGCTTCCAGTCGATGCAGTTCCGTGAGGTCGAGTTCATGTCAGGGCTCAAGGAGCCTCGTTACCTGCAGTTTTTCAAGAACCGGCCCGATCTTCAGGCGATCCTCCAGGCCCGTCTGGAAGGTCCTGATCTGCGCTCGCGGTACTATGACCTGCTCAGGAGCTTTGGCTTCGACCTTCCGGAGGGCGCATCCGACATGGAAAGATCCGGCGATGAGGCGGTTTGCGAGAAGATCCTGACTGCACTCATCCCGGTTTATCGCGATCCGCAGGCAAACCTCCCGCTCTATCTCCTGACCGAGTCGTTGGTCGAGCTCGATCAGTATCTGGGCCTCTGGCGCGAGCACCATGTCCGGGTCGTTGAGCGCGTGATCGGATTCAAGAAGGGCACTGGAGGCTCAAGCGGAGTCGACTACCTTCGTGCCACCACGACCAAGAAGAGCTTTCCGCTCGTTTGGGAAGTCAGGACGAGGCTTTCTCTGTAAAGCGCGACTCGGTCAAGAAGCTCCGGCTTCGGTCTGATGCGTTCCATTCGAGGGTATAGACGATTCCGTTTGGGATCGGGATCATGCCCTGCCTCTCTCCGATCAGATGCCGGACCACCCGCCGGATCACGCCACCGTGCGTGGCCACTCCGATCCGGGTAGCCTGGGTCTTCTCGAGATGTTTATGAAGGGTATCGAGCACTCTTTTAAGGACCTCGGTTCCGGTTTCGCCGCCCGGGTAAGCGACATCGGCATCCGAGCCAAGAGGCGATCTCCAGCGATCCACCAGCGGGCGCCCGAAGCGCTCCTCGAGTTCAGCGGCCGTCAGTCCCTGTGCATCTCCCAGATAGGCCTCCCTGAGTCCTGCGGTGCGATGGATCTCAAGTCCAAGGGGTCCAACGGCAATGAGGGCCGTCTCAGTGGCCCGGCTCAGGTCCGAGCTCAGCACCTCATCGCAGCCCAGACGCTCAAGCGGACGGGTGAGGCGCGCGGCCTGCTGCCTTCCTGCGGCGTTCAGCGGGACATCCAGATGCCCTTGAAAGCGATGCTCCTTGTTGAAGTCCGTCTCGCCATGACGAAACAGGAAAAGTCGCTTCAAACTCAATCCGAGCCCTTCTTGATTTCCTCGGCAAGTCGGACGCGGGCCTCGCGCCGCTTGCGAGCTTCTTCGAAACGGCGCTTTTCTTCAGCGCTCTCGGTCAGGACGGGCGGAACAGGAGTGGGTCTGCCGTGCTCATCAAGGCCAACAAAAGTGAGGTAGGCCTTTGCGGTGTGGTGGATCTCGCCCGTGACCGGATTCTCTGAGTCGACTCGCACTCCGACTTCCATCGAGGTTCGTGAGGCGAAATTCACCATCGCCTTGATGTGGACCACATGGCCCACCTTGATCGGAGCCACGAAATGCAGGGCATCGATCGATGCGGTGACGACGACCTTTCGCGCATGCCTTCCGGCTGCGATGGCGCCTGCGATATCGATCCAGGACATGACTTGTCCGCCAAAGATCGAGCCGAGCGCGTTGGCATGGGTTGGCAGTACGATTTCGGTCATGATGACTGACGAGTCGCGCGCAGGCTTGGGCTGCAACTTGGGTTGTGCGGTAGAGTTTGGCATGCGATGTAGTCTGGCACAGTGAGCGGCAGCGCCGAAAACAGAAAATCCACACGCCCTGGCCTGATGCCCGCAAGGACGCTGGGGGGCCTGGTGCTTTGCAACGCGATCTGGGCGGCCAATCCTGTCATGTCCAAAGCGCTTCTGACGAAGTTCAGCTCCAGCCAGGTGGCATGGCTTCGTTACTTCTCGGCGACCGTATTCTTCATGGTGCTGGCGTTTTCCGTGCGTACCTTCCGGGGCCGGGGCCGGGGCCGGGGCCGGGGCCGGAGGGGAGGGGGGGGGGCCTTCTTTTCGCGCCCTCGAACTCCCAACGACCTCTGGCTTGCGCTCGGCATGGGTTTTTCAGCCTTCTGCTTTGCACCCATGGTGGGGCTACTCGGCCTGAGCCGCACGGGCGCAGTCGACAACGCCATCCTGATCGCGCTTGAGCCGCTTGTCACAGTAGGTTTGGCTGCGATCTTTCTCAGCGAGGTGTTTGGAGGCACACAGCGGCTATCGCTGCTCGTTTCGGTAGCCGGCTTCTCGCTGCTCTCGGGACTGGCCTATCGACCCATGGGATCGTGGCTCTCAACTCCGAGCATTGTGGGGAATCTCATTCTGGTGGTGTCGCTCGTCGGAGAAGGCGGCTATTCCATCTTTGCCCGGCTGCTTCAGGGCAGATACGCGTCGCTTCCGCTCTTCGGCACCAGCCTTCTGCTCGGCTTCGGTGTGCTGACCCTGATGGTGATCGGTCTGGATGATTTGCCGTCACTGGGATCGCTTGAGCCTCGCGACCTGCTTGTGCTCTTCTGGCTGGGTCCGCTCGGTTCGACTCTGACCTATCTTTATTGGGTCGTTGCACTTGAAAAGACCGATGTTTCGAGCGCCGCACTCACCCTTTTCGTGCAGCCCGTCGTAGGGGCCCTGCTCGGCGTTACCGCCTTTGGCGAGGAGCTCGGCCCCTCGAAAGCGACAGGCGCGGTGCTCATCCTCCTGGCCGTTGGTTTGCTGACGCTTCGCCAACAGAAAGTTTCTGATTAGAAAATAAAGAGTTGCCCCATCCAAAAACCGGTTCCTATACTCGGTTCAGGTGGAGGGGATATGGAAGTCTCCCAGTTCGATGTCTCTCAAGATGTCTCTCAGGATGAAGTTGCATTGAAGGGTCCAGGCGCGGTGGCCGGCCTTCCCGATCCCTCAGGCAATGATCTGATCCGCTCGATTAGCGCGATCACGGGCCTTGCAGAGGAATCCGTCAAATCGGAAGTGAGCGATATGCTCACCTTGAGCGGACAACCAGCTCACGAAGGATCTCTGTCCAATCTCTCGCTCGATCAGCTTCGAGCGGCAATGCTGGTTTATCTCGAGACCATCAATGCCGATATGGAGGGCAGTGAAGCAAGCAACTCGGCCGAGGCGCCAATTTCCTAACAGCAGTCCGCTAGAAATAGCGTTTAGCACCCTTTTTTCATTAGATTTAGCTCAGTGCATCAAAAACCAGCCCTGTGTATACTCGGCCAAAGGTCAGTCCTTGGCCTAGAGGAGCGCAATGATCATCTCGACGAAGAAGAAAGTTCCATCCAGCCTGATCCAGCCCGAACTGGTAGGCTTCCATGCACCCTCCCTGGCGGCTGAGCCGCTGGCTTCGGACTATATTCCGAACCCGATCGTGATCGAGCAGACTGCACGGGGTGAGCGCCAGTACGACATCTACTCGCGACTTCTGCTGGATCGTATTGTTTTCCTCGGGACCGAAGTCAACGACACGGTGGCCAACCTTCTGATGGCTCAGATGATGTTCTTGGAGAGCTCCGATCCGGACAAGGATATCCACCTTTACATCAATTCCCCCGGAGGCTCAGTCACCGCAGGCCTCGGGATTTACGACATCATGCAGTTCATCAAGTGCGACGTGGCAACGTATTGCGTGGGTCTTGCGGCCAGCATGGGAGCCCTGCTTCTGACAGCAGGCGCTCGGGGCAAGCGGCACAGCCTGCCGCATAGCCGGATCATGATCCACCA
>CAIOHW010000344.1 GCA_903858195.1 Oligoflexia bacterium
CAAGCGCAGGGCCCGCCAGCGCTACCAGCGCGTGACCGGCTAACGCCCCTTTTTCCGGGCAAGCTTGATCATGTGGGCGATGATCTGTCCTGCGATGTTGAGCCCGGTGGCCCGCTCAATTCCCTCAAACCCCGGTGAACTGTTGACTTCGATCACCACGGGACCCGCGCGGCTCTCCATCAAATCCACCCCGGCCACCTCAAGTCCCATCACACGCGCTGCGCGAATGGCAGCCCTGCGATAGGATGCAGGAAGCTTGACGAGAGTACCCTCGCCTCCCCGATGAATGTTGGAGCGGAACTCACCCTCTGCCGCCGTGCGCAGCATGGCTGCGACCACTTTGTCGCCCACCACGAATGCACGGTAGTCGCGGCCGGCAGACTCCTTGAGAAACTCCTGAAGGAATACGTCTTCGCCGAACTCCCACAAGGTCTCCACGACCGACTGAAAGGAAGCCTGGGTATGGAGGAGCATGACGCCCACCCCCTGCGTTCCCTTGAGGAGCTTCAGGATCACGGGCATCCCGCCGCAGGACTTGGGGATCGACCTCAGGCTTCGAGCCGAGCGGGTCAGAATGGTCTTTGGAACCCTCACCCCCTCGGCATTGAGAAGCTGGAGGGCCCGAAACTTGTCTCGTGACTGTGCAATCGCCTCGGCCGAGTTCACGGTGCGGATTCCCATCGCCTCGAACTGCTTGACCACCGCAAGTCCGTAGCTCGTGATCGAGGCTCCGATGCGTGGGAGCACGGCGTCGTACTCCGGCAACTCCTGGTTGCCGACCACCAGCCGGCTTTCACGGCCGTCGACGATGATTTGACACTCCATCGGATTGATGGTGTCGAGCCTCACGCCAAGACGCCCCGCCTCCTGAATGAGTCGCCGGATGCTGTGGAGATTTCTGTTCCGCGATAGGACCGCAAGCCGCATTCGTTGCTCCCGCCTGATCTTCTACTGTAACATCGGGGGACCCATGGTCAATCAGATGGTCCCTCGCCCACTTGCTGCCCGCACCCGGGCGGCGCTTGCACTCTTCCTTCTCCAAATCGTCGCCCTCGGGGGTGGATGTTCAACCCTGGGGCGCTCCCTCCCGGGAGACCACGAACTCCCGTTCGAAGGAGCGAACCATCCGAGAATCCGTCCGCAACCGCTCTGGAAGCAGGAGATCGAGGGCAAGCTCACTGATCTCGCCGTTGCCAGTGAGAGTGGTCACATCCTCGTGACCCAGGTCCTGGACGGACAAGGGCCGGGCAACACTGTGGTGAGCCTGCGCGAGCGCTCAGGCAAGATCCTCTGGACCAGCGCCCTGGATTCGCCCGTACGTGCACAGTCGATCTCTTCAAACGGCGACTGGGTGGTGGTCGGCACGTACGAAGACGAGCTCATTCGCCTCGACGTCAAAAATGGCAAGAAGCTCTGGACCGTGAAGGAGTCCGGGATGTGCCGCCCCATCATTCTGGAAAAAAGCGGACAGGTCCTCTGTCATCATGACGACGATGCCATTCCGGGGGTGGCCTTCAGCATTTTCGACGCCAAAGGCGCAAGCAAGCTCAAGTTCAATGTACCGCAGGACCTGCTCGTCCTGAAGGTTGCTCCAGATGAAAGCAAGATCGTACTGGGCATGGTGAAGGGCGGAGTCTGGGTTCTGAGCGGAGCCTTCAAGAAGGTGTCCGAGCACCAGCTCGATGGCGAGATCGTGGACCTCGCAGTCTCCGGAAACGGAGGCCCCGCGGCCTGGTCCGCCCTCGTGAACGTGAATGGCGTCGGCCAGAAGCTCATCTCGATGAATGCGCAAGGTACCTCGAGCTGGGAGCAGCTGCTCGACTCGCCGCACCAGCAGGTGGAGATCTCGCTCGATGGTCGGAACTCGGCCATTTACGGGAATGGCCCGCGCGGACAAGCCGTGTCGCTCTGGTCGCTCGCGCCCAACCAGCGACTCATGCCCCTATGGTCCTACCGTGCCCCGAGATATGCCGATTACAATCAACAGATTGACCTGACCGGTGACGAGACACTCCTGGGGTTTGAAGAAGTCACCGAACGCACTCGTCACAGCCATGTGGTGGCGCTGCGAAAGTCCGGAGAGCTTGACTGGGATATTCCGCTACTGAGCGAAGACGGCGCCTACCTCTATGCCCGCGGAGTCTCCTCACGCGCACGCCTGGTGGTGGTGGGAACAGACGACGGCTCGCTTTCGGCTTTCGAAATTGCCCCATGACACCTCTCCGGGCATCTTGACAATCCTCGGGCCATTCTCAATATCTTGGGCATTGGAGACCTATTTTTATGATCCACGCTTCCAACCTCACCAAGAGATATGCCGATCGAACAGCGATCGACGGACTGAACTTTGAAGTGAAGAAAGGCGAAATTGTCGGGTTCCTCGGCCCAAACGGTGCCGGCAAGAGCACGACGATGAAGATCCTGACAGGCTACATGCCGGCCACCGAAGGTACGGTGACCGTGGCAGGCTACGACGTGTTCGAGTCTCCCCTCGAGGTCAAGCGCTCGGTGGGCTACCTGCCCGAAACCCCTCCCGTCTACAAGGAGATGACCGTTCGGGACTACCTCGACTTTGCTGCACGCCTGCACGGAGTCGAAAAACAGGGCCTTCGCGCAGCCATCGATCGTGCCATCGAGCAGACTCACCTGGGCGAGGTGCAGGGCCGGCTCATCGGAAACCTCTCCAAGGGCTACCGGCAGCGCGTCGGTCTCGCGCAGGCGCTCGTGCACAACCCGCCCGTGCTGATCCTCGACGAACCGACCGTCGGTCTCGACCCCAAGCAGATCATCGAAATCCGCAACCTGATCCGCGGACTCGCCAGCGAACGCACGGTGATCCTGAGCACGCACATCCTTCCTGAAGTGCAGGCCACTTGCAGCCGCGTGATCGTGATCAACCAGGGCCGGATCGTCGCACAGGACTCGCTTGACCGGCTCACTGCGCGGCTGCAGCAGGGAAAGACCTTCAACCTCATGGTGCGAAACCGCTCGTCGCAGGCACTCGAGGTGCTTCGCTCAATTCCCGGAATCAAGTCGGTTGCCGAGGCCCCGCAGGCGAGCGAGCTTGTGACCATCGAAGTGCGGCCCGAGGCCACTGACATCCGGGACCAGATCATCGAAACTGCGGTGAAGCAGCAAATGGGCGTGCTTGAGTTCTTTGCCGAGAAGCTCAGCCTTGAGGACGTGTTCCTGCAGCTCACCACGACGGAGGAAACCGTATGAAGAACATTTGGACCATCGCCAGGCGCGACTTCATGGCCTACTTCACCTCGCCTCTGGCCTACATCCTGATCTCGCTGCTGCTCCTGATCACCGGGTACATGTTTTCTCAGATCGTGTTCGGCTTCATCCAGCACATGATGACCTACCAACAGTTCAACATGGGCAAACCCGTCTCGATCACGGAGGGCGTGATCCAGCCGCTCTTTGGCTCGATCAACACGATCCTGCTCTTCATCTTTCCGATGATCACCATGAGGCTGATTGCGGAGGAGCGCAAAAACGAGACCCTGCCCCTGATCCTGACCTCCCCGATCACCCTGATGCAGTTCATTCTGGGCAAGTTTCTTTCTTCAGTCCTGCTCATCTCCGTGATGCTTGCCCTGACCCTGGTGTACCCGATCGTACTGCAGGTCTACGGCAACCCTGAATGGGGCCCGATCGTCGGAGGCTACCTCGGCACGCTGCTCATGGTGAGCTGCTACCTCGCAATCGGCCTGTTCTTCTCGGCCATGACCGAAAATCAGCTGATCGCCGGCGCCCTGACCTTCGGGGCAAGCCTGCTGTTCTGGATCATCAACTGGGCCGCCCAGTCGGTGGATTCAACCACGGGTGCGTTCCTCAACTACATGTCGCTGATCAGTCACTACCAGACCTTCGGCACCGGGCTGATCGTAAGCTCAGACGTATTCTTCTTCCTGTCCTTCATCGCGGTGGGCATCTACCTGACCCACCAGGTGCTCGACTCGTATCGCTGGAGGTAAGACATGGAAACCCAGAAGCCCAACTCCGAAACCAAATCAAAGTCCAACCGCGCCTTTGTCTTTGGCAGCCGCTCAGTGATCAATTCGCTGCTCGTCGTCTCGATTGCAGGAATCCTGAACTTCATCGGAGCTCGCAACGAAGCGAGACTCGACCTCACGAGCGACAAGCGCCACACTCTCTCGGACCAGACCCGCAAGGTCATCCGCGAGCTCAAGGACCCCGTGCGCGCCGTGCTCTTTGCCAAACCCGCACAACGCGAGACGGGCAAGGCGGTACTCGAGGGCTACAGGAGCCTGAATCCTGCCAAGTTCACGATCGAGTACGTCGACCCGGACAAGCAGCCCGCGCGCACCCGACAGGCCGGAATCAAGCGCTACGGCACCCTGCAGCTCATCTCGGAGAGGGCTTCCGCGGCGGGATCGCAGGAGATCGGCAACCGTGACATCCAAGTGGATGAGCTCACCGAAGAGAAAATCACCAACGCCCTCCTCAAGATCCTCAAGGACCGCACACCCGAAGTCTGCGTGCTTGGAGGACACGGCGAAAAGTCGTTCACGGCTGCAGACGGCGAGGGCTTCGAAGCCATGCGCCGCGCCCTGAACAGCCAGTCTTACGATCTCAAGGAGATCAACCTGGTTGGCCTCGGCAAGATTCCGGAGACCTGCTCGGCGCTCGCGATCTGGGGACCCACGCGTGCATTCTTTCCGCAAGAGCTTGCGCTCATTGGAGAGGAGCTCAAGAACGGCGGCAGGCTCATTGTGGGCCTCGACATGACTTTTGATGGGTCTGACCCCTCGCCGGAGCTCAACACCCTCCTCACGAGCTGGGGAGTGCAGTACGGTCGGGCGCTTCTCATCGACCCGTCGATTCAGGCCATGCAGCTCGACGCTTCAGTGCTGATCGTCAACCAGTTCTCGCGCGAGCATCCTGTATCCAAGGACTTCTCGACTGGCGTGGCGCTCCCCTTTACCCGTCCCATCTCGGTCTCGACCGAAAAGCCCGCGGCACTCACGATCACTCCGATCCTGACCACCTCGGGCAAGGCCTGGGCGGAGTCGAACCTCAAGGAGCTGACCGCCGGGCGGGCACAGTACACCGCAGGGCAGGACACGCTCGGAGCACTCCATGCCGGCGTGATGATCGAGGGCAAGGCCACCGGCTCTACGGCCAAGCGTTCGAGCAGGCTTGCCCTTTTTGGCTCGGCCTCGTTTGCCAACAACACCTTTTCTCGAATGCTCAACAATAGCGACCTCTTCCTGAACGCCGTCGCCTGGGTGCTCGAGGACGAGACGAGCATCTCGATTCGGCCGCGCGAGCCCAAGGCTGGCAAGATTGAGCTCACGGGCCGGCAGGGAACCTTCCTGTTCCTGCTCACTGCGGTAGTGATGCCGCTGCTGGTGGCCGCAGGCGGAATCGGGTTCTGGGCGGTTCGTCGCAAGCTGTAATCGATTCGCAGACTCAATCGGGAGGTAGCACCATGTCTTCATCCACGAGTCCCTGGCGGGCGCCGCTGGCGCTTGCTGTCATCCTCTTTGTACTGAGCTCCGCCGCCTATTGGTTTGAGTTCAGGCAGAAACCCGAGAACGAACGCCGCGAAGCGGGTGAACGCAAAGTCTTTGATCTCTCATCCAAACAGGCCGTATCGATTCGTCTGCACTCCCAGGGACGCAAGGACGTAGAGCTCCGCTGCCTCGACTCAGAGGCAAAACTCTGCAAGGCGGGGGGAAACTCGCGCTGGGAAATGCTCGAGCCGCTCAAGCTCAAGGCGGACGACTCGGCCGTGCAGTCCCTCCTCTCGAGCCTGAACAACTTGGTCCCCAACGACACGATCAGCCTGAAGGACGAGCCCGCCGAGCAGCGGCCCATGTTCCTGCAGCAGTACGGGCTGGAGGCATCCCAGCGGACTTCCGCGACCACGGTGACCGTGACCTTCGATGGCGGTTCAGCGCGAACGCTCTTCCTGGGTGAGATCCACCCCATGGGCCAGTCTCGCTTCGGTCTGGTAAAAGAGAACGAGAACGAGCCTGACTCCGTGCTGCTGCTGGAGAGCGGCGCGGGATCGGCATTTGAAAAACCCGCGAACCACTGGCGCGAAAAGCGCTTCGTCCCCGTGGTGGCGGCAGCCCTCAAGTCCGTGAGGGTTTTTGCCGACGGCGCCAAGCTCGAGGCCCGCAAGGAGGCCACGGGCTGGAGGATCCTCTCCCGGAGCGCCTCGGTGCCCGGAGACATTGAAAATGTGGATAGCTGGCTTTCGGCCCTGGTTTTCCTGGCGGCCGAGGATTTTGCAGCCGACAGCAGGAATTCGGTCGAAGGTCGCGCGGCGCTCTCGGGCTCGCGCACGGTCCTGTCATTTGAGCTCGACTCGGGCGACAACAAACCCTTTCGGTTCGAGATCCGCGAAAAAGCGGCAAAAGGCTCTGGTCCGATACTGCTTGCCGTTTCAGACTCGCTCGATCCGGTTTACCGGCTCGACCCCGGCGTGAGGACGCGCCTATCCAAGAAGCCTGCCGACCTCCAACTCAAGAAGCTCTTGGGCTCGCTCGATCGTTTCAACGCCCGCACGATCACACTCGAGTCTCAGGCCCTCGGACCCAAACCCCTGGTGCTGCAGGCGGACGAGGCCGGTGCACAGTGGACGCGAGCCGACACACGCAAGGTCGTTTCGGCCGATCAGATCAAGGACCTGCTCGAAAGGCTCTCGGGAGAGCGGATCATCTCCTTTCCCCCTGCCTCAGCGACCTCAACCACCTCTCCGGGCAAGGAGACCCTCAAGCTCCAGCTCTCTGATGCCGGCAAGGCCGTGCTGCGAGAGATTGAATTCTGGAAGTCGGGATCGCGCCTCATGGCTCGTGACCTGCGTGCGGGCGAGTCCCGCGTCCTGGAGCTAGATGGCTCGATCGCAGCCGCCCTGCCATGGAGCACTGACTTCTTTTCAGGAGCAGCCAAGCCAGCCTCCCCATCACCGGTGCCTGCCGAGTGAACGCAATCCGGGCTGTTGCCGGGCTTGCCAGCCGGTTTTTTAGAGTGACGGCTGAGCTCCTCTTCAGGCCCGGGAAGTTTTTCGAGCGCTTGAGCCTTGAAGGGGGAGTTCGACTCCCGGTGCTCTATGCCGTCTGCACCCACTGGCTGGCTGCAGCCTTGGCCTACGGATGGGAGGGGGCCCTGCTCGCCCGACTCAAGGCCGGTCTGTCGGATGTGTTCCTGCTCCTCGGGGATGCCCACGAACTCGGACATCCGGGACGAGACTCGGTGGCGCTCCAGGAGGCTCTTGGGGCAGCCTTCAGCGATCACCTGTTGCCCTGGTTCTGGGGTGCCTCCTCGGTGCTGCTAAGCCCTTTCAAGACCCTGGCCACGCTGGCCTGGGCTACCGGGGTCCTCTTTGTCGCCTCTAGGCTCCTGATTTCGTCGCAGGTCACCTTCAGGGGGAGCCTGCGGCTCGCCTGCTTTGCC
>CAIOHW010000345.1 GCA_903858195.1 Oligoflexia bacterium
CATACGGAGCGCCTGCAGGGCCCGGCTCCTTGCGGGTGCGACAGCGACGGTCGTACATCGGCTTTTTGCCGGCTGCCTGAAGCTCTTCGCGCATCTTTTCGACATCCGCCTCGGTACACCAGCACTTGTAGGCATGGCCCTTGGCAATGAGTTCCTCGGCGCGGGCGAGGTAAACGTCGAGCCGCTTGCTCTGGTAGATCGGTTCCTCATCCCAATTGAGCCCGAGCCACTTCATCGAAGCCAGGATGTCGTCGGTAAAACGGGTCTCCGAGCGCTCGAGATCCGTGTCTTCGATCCGGAGCAGGAACTTGCCGTGGTGCTGGCGGGCGTAGAGCCAGTTGAAAAGCGCCGTACGGACCCCGCCAATGTGCAGGAAGCCGGTGGGCGATGGAGCAAATCGAACGCGAACCTCGGAGGGGGCTTGAACTGAAGCGGTCATGGCCGCCCGACTTTATCGTGGAAGCGGCCGTGAGGCGACCGGATTCGCTACCGATTTCCGGCGTTTGCGACCCCGGTGGGCTCGGTCAACCACGCGGTCCAGTAGCTCACAAGCGCCCGCGAGCTTCGACCATCCAGAGGCTTGAGCCCCTGGATCTGGGGATGCCTCGAGAGAGCCTGCGGGAGCGACTCGGCAAACCCCGGGCCCCTGCCCTTCCAGCCCGGGACGGCCGCGGCATGGCAGGACATGCAGTTCTGGACAAAAAGCTTTTCTCCGCGCAGCGCGGCAGGGTCCGTGCGGCGACTCAAAAACTGACCGCCCCAGAGGGCCTGATAGCTGGTGAGCTCCACGCGGCTCACCGCAGGCAGCTCGTAAGTGCCCCACGGCAGGTCCTCGCGCACCGAGCGCGCCCGCCCGTCTGCCGGCACCACTGCCCGAAAGCGGGCTCCTGCGACCCCGCCGCCCCCGCTAGAATCGAGCACGAGCCGCATCGGAACCTTGGTGATGAAAGCCCGAGGGATGGATGCCTGCCTGCCGTCTGCACCCTTCAAGATGACGAGATCCACCTGTGAGCGCGCCTCGGCGGTGAGCCCCGCCATCGCGTCCTCCAGAAGCCTCGAGATGACCCACCCCTGTTTCTGGGATGCTCCCTTCCTCGACGAAACGGGAGAAATTTCACTCAGAAGCTGCTCACCCGAGGGGGAAGCCAGCACCACTCGAAGAGGGCCTGGAACGGCTGCATCGGCAGCCCGTACGCCGTCCAGGTCCGAGGCCAGTGCCAGCCCGACCAGTCCGGCCAGCACCGAGGCTCTCAAAAAACTGACTTTTACAGGGGGTGTGCCCCCGGTCCTGACAGCCGGCATGCCCTCTTACCTTAAGGTCTTTTTCGAGCTCGGGCAACACCGTGTCATGAAGCTGTGCCAAGGCCTACCTCAGGCCCACCTTATACCTAAAAGAGCATTGGTTTCGCCCATGGGGTGTGCTATTCCCCTGCCCAACCTAGGAACACTGAACGGTGGGCCACAAGCCCACTTTTTTTTTGTCCGGACCCCAACCGGACCCGAGAGGAATCTGGCTTGCTCATGACCCCGAACCCACTGGCGCCTGCCGCCGAGGGCAAAGAAGAAGCGATCGCTCCGGCCCGTCACTCGGCCGAAGAGCAGCTTCTGGCGCGCCTGAGCGAGTTCCTTTCGCCGCTGGGTTATGAGGTCGTGCACCTCGAGGTGCAGACGCACCGCGAGAAAATCCTGCGCCTGTTCATCGACTGGTCTGAGAACTTGGACTCCTCGCGCACGATCGGCATCGAAGACTGCGCCAAGGTTTCCCGTGCGCTCGATGAACCGCTCGAGGGACTTGCCGAGGTCGAGGCGATTTTTAAAGGCGCCAACTATGAGCTCGAGGTTTCCTCGCCGGGTGTCGATCGCCCGCTCAGGCGCGAGCAGGACTACAGCCGATTCAAGGGCCGCAGAATCAGGCTCAACACTTTTCGCCCGCTGACTGCCGAGGAACTGGGCGACGCAGCCTATGCTGCGCAGAATTCCCGGCAGAAGAACTTCATGGGAGAGCTGCTCGGACTTGAACAGCAGAGCGTGCTGCTCATGTCCAGCATCGGAGGCGCCGGGGGAACCCGGATTCGCATCCCGCTGTCGCTGGTGGCCAAGGCCAACCTGGACCCTGAGTTCGATTTTGAAACCAAGCCTTCGAAAAAAGGAGTGAAAGCATGAACTCGACCGAACTGACCCGCGTGATTGAATCCGTCGGCAAGGACCGTGGAATCAAGAAGGAGATCATCATCAGCGCACTGGAGCAGGCCATCCTCATGGCCGCCCAGAAGAAGTACGGCCCGAACGCCATCCTCGAGGCGCACTACAATACGGACTCCGGCGAGATCGACCTGTTCCTCTTCAAGAAGGTCGTCGACTCCGAACCCGAGATGCTCGAAGAGTCCGAAGAGATCAACCTCACCGAGGCCCGCGAACTCGACCCGGACTGCAGCATTGGTGACGAGCTCGGCGTGAAGGTCGAGACCCCCGGATTCGGACGCATCGACGCCCAGACGGCCAAGCAGGTCATCTTCCAGAAGGTGCGTGATGCCGAGCGCGAAATCATCTTCAACGAATTCATTCACCGCAAGGGTGAGGTCATCACCGGAATCGCCCGCCGCATGGAGCGCGGGAACCTGATCATTGATTTGGGCAAGACCGACGCCATCCTTCCCCGCCAGGACATCATTCCGGGCGAGATGGTCAAGCCCGGCGACCGCGTGCAGGCCTACCTCTCGGATGTGGCCACCACCACCCGCGGGCCCCAGATCTACCTGTCGCGCACTTCGCCCAAGTACCTCATGAAGCTTTTTGAGATGGAAGTCCCCGAGGTTCGTGACGGAATCGTCGAGATCAAGCTTTGCGCTCGCGAGCCGGGTGCGCGCGCCAAGATCGCCGTCATCTCGAAGGACCGCGACATCGATCCGGTCGGCGCATGCGTCGGCATGAAGGGCGTTCGCGTCCAGAATGTGATCCAGGAACTTCGCGGAGAGAAGATCGACATCATTCCATGGTCCGACAATCCGGTCGTCTTCGTGCGCTCGGCGCTCTCACCGGCCGAGATCTCATCGGTCAGGCTCGATGAGCGCGCCAAGGCCATGGAGATCATGGTCGAGGACGACCAGCTTTCTCTCGCGATCGGACGTCGCGGACAGAACGTCCGTCTGGCCTCGCAGATCACCGGCTGGAAGCTCGACATCATCTCGAAGTCCAAGCTGCAGCGCAGGACTTCGGACTCGATCTTCAACCTGCAGCACATCGAAGGAGTCAGCGAGACGCTGGCCCATGCGCTTTACGGAGCAGGCTTCATGAACATGAGGCAGGTGGCCGATGCTTCGGCCGAGCAGCTCCTGCGCGTGCCGGGCTACGAGTCGGCTGAGGCCGCCGAGAAGCTCAAGGAACGCGCAGCCGCAAGCTATGCCAAGCACGGTGACCTGGTGGCCCCTGCCACCGAGGCAACCGCTGCCGCCGAAGGCGGAACGGATGCCAAGTCGAAGGCTGAGGCCATGCTCCGCGAGCTGGTCCGCGAGCAAGACAAGACTTCGGCCGAGTAAATCAGAGAGCTAGACGACCAACCGAGCGGGTACGAGTAAATGTCAGAGATGCAGAACACGACACAGAAGGAACCGACCAAGGTGTATGAGCTGGCCAAGGAGCTTGGCCTCGACTCCCTCACCCTCCTCGACAAGCTTCGCGACCTGAACATCAAGGTCAAGAACCACATGAGCGAGCTCTCCGAAGCCGAGGTGCTGGCCGCAAAGGAAGGTCTCTCGCCCAAGAGGGCCGCCACCGAGGTCAAGCCCAAGGCCATCAAGGCACGCCGCAAGACCGCAGACGAGGCGACCCCTGCCGCTCCGGCCGAGGCCCCGAAGGCTGCGGCCGCAAAGCCCGCCATCAAGGCCACCACCCGCAAGGTGGCAGCCCCCCCGGCGCCCGCCCCCGAAGAAACCCCTGCTCCCAAGGCTGCTGCCGGCGCCGCGATCATCCGTCGCAGGCTCAAGGCCGATGGCGAAGTCGAGATTGCAGCAAGCGGAGTCACCCTGCGCGGAATGACCCCGGTTGAGATGCCGGAAGCTGAGCAGGAACAACTGACCGAGGAGTACCAGGCCGAAGTAGCGCAGGCCGAAGAGGGCGCCATCGAGGCCCCTGCAGCTGAAGCGGAAACCGCTGAAGCAGCACCCGTCGCAGGCACTGAGCCCGCAGCTGCCGCAACTTCGCCCGAAGCCCCGGCTCCGGTGGTCAAAAAGGCCCCCATTGTCCTCACTCCGCGTCCGGTTGCGCCTCGTCGCAGCATCCTGACCATTGTTGAAGCCAAGGCGCCCCCGCCCAAGCCCATGATCAAGCCCCCTGCGCCCACGACCACTCCGGCCAAGCCGGGAGTCGCGGGTCGGCCCGGGACTGCTCCTGCGACCGGCAAGGATGGTTTCCGCATCATCCACATGACCAAGGAAGGCCTCGACAAGATGGCCGAGGAGGAAGCGGTCAAGAAGAGGGGTGGCGGCGGCCGAGAGCCCGGAATCCGCCCCGAGGACGTCCGCTTTGCCGACTATCGCAAGAAGGAGATGGTCTTTCTTCCCAAGAAAAAGCGCATCCCTGTCGGAAAGCAGGTCAGGCAGACGCAGATCACTCAGGCTGCCGCCCACAAGCGCGTGGTCGAGATGCAGGATACGATTTCAGTCCAGGACTTTGCAGCCCAGATGGGTGTCAAGGGAGTGGATGTGATCCGCAAGCTGATGGGCATGGGCCAGATGGCGACCATCAATCAGGCGATCGACTTCGACACGGCAACCCTGATCGCAGCCGAATTCCAGCATGAGGTCAAGAACGTCGCCTTCAAGGAAGACACGCTCATCGAGAAGGCCGTCGACACCGAAGCCCAGCTCCTGAACCGCCCTCCGATCGTGACCATCATGGGCCACGTCGACCACGGCAAGACCTCGCTGCTCGATGCCCTTCGCCAGGCCAATGTGGCTGCAGGCGAAGCAGGCGGCATCACCCAGCACATCGGTGCCTACACCGTCGAGCAGGATGGCAAGCTGATCACCTTCATCGATACTCCCGGCCACGAAGCGTTCACCACGATGCGTGCACGCGGTGCGAACGTCACCGACATTGTCATCCTGGTGGTTGCCGCCGACGACGGCGTCATGCCGCAGACCCGCGAGGCACTCAGCCACGCCAAGGCTGCAGGTGTGCCGATCATCGTTGCGGTCAACAAGATGGACAAGCCGGGCGCCAACCCCGAGCGCGTCAAGCAGGCTCTGGCCGAGCTGGATTTGCTGGCAGAAGACTGGGGCGGACAGACCATGTTCGTGCCGGTTTCTGCGATCAAGAAGACGAACCTCGACAAGCTGCTTGAGAGCATCCTGCTCCAGGCCGAAGTGCTTGACCTCAAGGCCAACCCCGAAGCCCGCGCAAGCGGCACGGTGCTCGAATCCCGGCTCGAAAAGGGCCGCGGCCCGGTGGTGAGCCTGCTCGTGCGTCGCGGAACTCTCAAGGTCGGCGATGCAGTCGTGGCAGGAAACTTCTGCGGCCGCGTCAAGGCGCTGATGAACCACCTCGGTCAGCAGATCAAGGAAGTGCTGCCAGGAATGGCAGCAGAGGTCCTGGGCTTTGAAGGCGTACCGAACGCAGGCGAGAAGTTTGATTCGCCGGCAACCGAATCGGATGCGCGCGACATCGTCAAGAACCGCGTCGACCAGGCACGCGCCAAGGCGGCAGCTCCGCTCGCTACCAAGATGAGCCTCGAAGAGCTCTTCTCGAAGGTCCAGACGGGCACGACCAAGGAGCTTGCAGTCATCCTCAAGGCCGACGTGTTTGGCTCAGTCGAAGCCGTCAAGGAGAGCCTGCTCAAGGCCTCGACCGAAAAGGTCAAGGTCAAGGTCATCCTCGCTGCAACCGGTGGCGTCACCGAGAGCGACGTGCTCCTGGCTTCGGCCTCGAACGCGATCATCATCGGCTTCAACGTGCGGCCCGAGACCAAGGCCCGCCAGGTGGCCGAGGCCGAGCACATTGACGTCAAGTGCTACAACATCATCTATGAACTCATCGATGACGTGAAGAAGGCCATGGCCGGGATGCTCGACAAGAAGAAGGTCGAGAAGTTCCTCGGTCGCGCGGAAGTCCGCCAGACCTTCACGGTGCCAAAAGTGGGCACCATTGCCGGCTCATCGGTCGTGGATGGCAAGATCCTGCGTGGAGCCAACGTTCGCCTGCTCCGTGACTCGCGCGTGGTGTACGAAGGCAGGATGTCTTCGCTCAAGCGCTTCAAGGACGACGCCAAGGAAGTCGCACAGGGCTACGAGTGCGGTATCGGGCTCGAGAATTACAACGACCTGAAGCCCGGTGACCTCATCGAGGCCTACCAGATCGAGCTCATTGCTCCGGAACTGAGCTGAGGCCCGCATGCAGGCAGTACGCAGGGCACGGCTCGAGGCCGTCATCATTGAGGAACTCGCCAAGGTGGTTCCGCGCGAGGTCAAGGATCCCCGGGTTTCGGGGGCGACCTTCACTTCGTGCACGGTCACTCAGGATGGAAGCCAGGCCACGGTGCTCGTGACCCTGCTCGGCGGGCTTGCAAACCCCAATGAAGGCCGCACGCCCAAAGAAGAAGCCGCGCTCCGGGAGTGCATCAAGGGCCTGAGCTCGGCGGCAGGCTTTCTTCGCCGTCACATGGCCTCGGTGCTCACGATCCGGCACATCCCGAACCTCGTGTTCAAGGAAGACCGCGGTTTTGAGAACACCTTCCGGGTGAACGAGCTGCTCAAGCAGCTCTCTTCCGAGAAGAAGACCGACGAATCGAAATGACCCTCGACGGCTGCCTGCTCGTCCATAAAGAGCGGGGCATGACCTCTTTTGATGTGGTCGCGCGCCTGACCCGCATCCTCTCGGAGCAGACTGGTCTCAAGCGGCGCGAGCTTCCTGCCATGGGGCATGGAGGCACGCTCGACCCCTTTGCCACGGGCCTGCTCGTGGTCTGCATCGGCGAGGGCACGAAGCTTTCGCGCTACCTCCTCGGCTCGACCAAAGAGTACCGGGGCGTGATGAAGTTTGGGGAGTCGACCGCGCCCGGCGACTGCACTGAGCCTGCCAATGAGCGCACCGACCTGCTTCCCGCCTCACTTCAGGCGATCCGTGAGGCAGCAGCTTCGTTCTGCCGGGGCGAGTATCTCCAAACCCCGCCCATGCACTCGGCCAAAAAGGTCGATGGACGTCCGCTCTATGAGCTTGCCCGCAAGGGCATTGAGATCGAACGCAAGGCAGTCAGCTGCCGGATCGACAGCTTTGAGATCGAGAGCTACACCCCACTCCTCGCCTCTTACCGGACCCGCGTGAGTGCCGGCACCTACATCCGCGTGCTGGCGCAGGATCTGGCCAAAAAGCTTGGGTCGCTGGCTTATCTGGAAACGCTCGAGCGCACAGCTTCGGGGCGCTTCAGGCTTGAGGACGCACGGACACTCTCGCAGCTTGCCGAGCATCCGCATTCGAAATGGCGAGAGCTGGCGTGCTTTGTACCACTCGACCAAGTGCTCGAAGACAAACCCTCCCTCCCACTGACCGAGACCGAGGTCAGGCTGCTTCGCCATGGGCGAACGGATTTCATCGCTGAACTCAAGGCAAGGCTTTTGGGCCAGTTTGATGCGCCTGTGGTCGTCGCGCGCGATGAGGCAGGGCGCATGGTGGCCGTGTTTTCGCGCGAGGCGGGAGCCGCTGGGGGCGGGGCCAGCGCAGGCTACGCGCTGGACCGCGTGTTCACTTCATGCGCGTGAAGTAAAAATGGAGAGTTGACTCCACTTTACTCGCGAGTAAAGTGGAGTAATGTCTACTTTAATAGCGGCCCGCTACCTCACCCCAGCCATCCGCGACGACCTCAGTCGAAAGATGGTCTTTGTGGGCGGCCCAAGACAGGTGGGCAAGACCAGCCTGGCACTGTCTCTTAATCCCTTCTACTTGAACTGGGACGACCCCGAGCACAGGCGCAGGATCCTCTCGAAAGACTGGCCGAAAAACGCCTCGCTCATCACCTTTGATGAGATCCACAAGTACGCTCGCTGGCGCAATCTGATCAAGGGGTACTATGACACCCAAAAGCAGACTCACTCCTTCCTGGTGACCGGATCTGCGCGACTGGATCACTACCGCAAGGGCGGCGATTCATTGCTCGGACGGTACCACTACTACCGGCTCCACCCCTTCTCACTGCCCGAGGCGAAGTTCGAGAAAAACGCGCTCCAGAGGCTGCTCAAATTCGGCGGATTTCCAGAGCCGTTCCTTGGCGGTGACGAGCGGGGCCACCGACGCTGGCAACTCGAGAGGCTGGAACGGGTCATTCGAGAAGACCTTCGAGATCTCGAGAGAGTGCGTGAAATCTCGTTAATTGAACGCCTAGCCGAGGCCCTACCGGAGCGGGTCGGATCGCCCCTTTCCATCAAGAATCTCGCCCAGGACTTGGAAGTCGACCACAAGACCGCGGCACGATGGATCTCAATTTTGGAGAGCCTCTATTTTGCTTACCGGATACCCCCCTTTGGTGCCCCCAAAATCCGCGCCGTGCGCAAGGAGCAGAAGCTCTACCTCTGGGACTGGAGCCAGGTTCCGGAGGGCGGCTTTCGCTTTGAAAATCTGGTCGCAGGCCACCTGCTCAAGTACTGCCATTTCATCGAGGACACCCAGGGCCATCGCATGGAACTGAGGTTCCTTCGGGACATCGACAAACGCGAGATCGACTTTGTCGTCCTGCGCGACCGCAAACCTATTTTTGCGGTCGAATGCAAAACGGGCGAAAAAGCCCTGTCGCCGCACATCCCCTATTTCAAGGCCCGCACCGGAATACCGAAGTTCTATCAGGTCCACCTGGGGACCCGCCACCAGGCCCCGATGGACGGGGTGGAAATCCTTCCGTTTGCTGACTTCTGCAGGAGCGAAAAGCTGGTGTAGTGCTTTCGTCCTCGTGCTCGCTCGATCGCGTGTTCACTTCATGCGCGTGAAGTAAAATCAGGGGCACAGACTACGCCGCCCTCACTCCCCCGCCCCAAGCCCGTAGCGCTTGAGCCCGAGCTTGCCGGCCCACTCGGCTGACATGCGCACTTTGTAGAACATGCCCTTTTCGAGCTCACGCGAGGACTCCACGCTTCCATGGGCGTGGATCATGGCGTGCATGCGGCTGTCGGCAAACGGCACGAGCACTTCAAAGACCTCTAGATTTTGACGAAAGTGCGCCAGCACCCGGTCCCTGAGCCTGCGCACTTCTTCGCGCACCAGCGCCGAAATGCGCTCGGCTCCCGGCGAAATCACGCGGGCCTGTACGCGTGCCGCCCCCTCAGGGACCTGGTCCATCTTGTTCAGCACCACGATGCGGGGGGTGTGCCCCACTCCGAGCTCGTCGAGCACTTTTTCGGTGACCTGCATCTGCTCGCGCGCTCCGGGCGAGCTTGCATCCACCACATGCAGCAAAAGATCTGCCTGGTGCAGTTCTTCCAGCGTCGAGCGAAAAGATGCAACGAGCCCCGGCGGTAGCCTACTGATGAAGCCCACTGTGTCGATGGCCACGACCGGCGGATGGCAGTCGGGGTCGAGCGCACGCACCGAAGAATCCAGCGTGGCAAAGAGCTTGTCTTCGGCAAGCACTCGGCTCTCGGTGAGCGCATTCAAAAGCGTGGACTTGCCCGCGTTGGTGTAGCCCACGAGGGCTACTTTGAGCACATCGCGGCGCCCGGCTCGCTGGACGTTTCGCTCTTTTTCGATTTCATCCAGCCGCCCGCGCAAAACCGACATTCGGTTTTTGACGAGCCTTCGATCGACTTCGATCTGCTTTTCGCCCATCCCCTTGTTGCCGATGCCGCCCCGCTGTCGCTCAAAGTGCGTCCAAAAGTGCATGAGCCGGGGCAGCAGGTACTGGAGCTTGGCAAGTTCCACCTGCGTCTTGGACTCTTTGGTCCGGGCATGGCGAGAAAAGATCTCAATGATCACGCCCTGGCGGTCGAGCACGGGCTTTCCGATCGCCTCTTCGAGGTTCTTGAGCTGGTTGGGAGTCAGATCCACATCCACGATCACGGCGTGCGAGCCGCGCGCCTCAAGCTGGGCCTTCACTTCATCGATCTTGCCCTTGCCGAGGTAAGTACCCGGGTGGATCGAGCGCGGGTTCACCATCAGCCGGGCCACTGCCCTGACTCCAAGCGTAGTGAGCAGGCGCGAAAGCTCATCGAGCGACTCGTCATCGAGCCCGACCGAAAGCACCTCGAGCGCCCCCCCCTGGGGTGAAATCGGAAGCAGGCTCTGCGTGTTCTCCAGCATCGGGGATAGCTAACCCTTCCAGCCGCGGGCTTACAAGCGATACCGCAAGGGCTGTGCTACTCTGAGCTCATGAATCAGGGCACACCCGTTCCGTCTATTGCGGCAGTGGTCAACCTGCAAGGCAGCCTGCTTGCGGCGCATGAAGCACGGGTCTCGGTCTATGATCGAAGCTACCTTTATGGCGACAGCCTATATGAGGTCGTGCGCACCTATGAGGGCCGGTTCATCGCCTCGCACATGGAGGCCCACATGGAGCGGCTCTGGCAGTCGGCCAGGCTCTGCCACCTCAAGATTGACCAGTCCCGCGAGGAGCTCGTGCGCGAATGCGAGCGTGCGCTTGCGTTCTTTAAGAGCCAGTCCTTTGCCACGCGCGATGCCTATTGCCGACTCGTGCTTTCGCGAGGGGTGGGAAGGATCGGTTTTTCGCCCTCGGCTCTTTTGACCCCGTCCCAGTTTGCGATCATCGTGCAGCCCGTAGAAAGTCCGAGCGAAGAACAGCACGAACGGGGACTGAAGCTCAGGGTCGTTGAGCGCTTTAGAAACCACCCAAACGCACTCGATCCGGCGATGAAATCCGGAAACTACCTCAACAACGTGCTCGCTTTTATCGAAGCTCAGCAGCAGGGCTTTGACGACGCTCTTTTATGCGATGCCGAGGGCTTCGTGACGGAAGGTACGACCTTCAATGTTTTTTACGTTCGCCGCGGAATCCTGTGCACGCCTCCGCTCCCCGTCGGGATCCTCGATGGCATCACCCGCCGCACGATCCTCGGGCTTGCCGAGACACTCGGGATCGAATGCCGCGAATCCCACTTTCAGCGCGAGCGGCTTTATGAGGCTGACGAGGTGTTTGCCACGGGAACGGTCAAGGAGGTCATGGCCGTCACCCAAGTCGATGGCCACCGCATCGGTTCGGGTTCGCCTGGCCCCGTGACTCGAAGGATCCGATCAGCGTTTCAAGCAGACCTACTGAGGCTCCTGCGATGAAGGGCAAACCGAGCCTAAAGCCCGAATCCCTTCGCACCCCGATGATGAAGGCAGCACACCGCGCGGGAGGCGTCCTGCTCCGTTATTTTCAGCGCACTTTTGAAGTGCGTGAAAAACACCAGGCGGGGCTCGTGACCAATGCCGATCTCGAATCCGAGGCTGCCATCATCCGCGTGCTCAAACGTGCGAGGCCCGACTTTGGTTTTCTTGCCGAAGAATCGGGGCAGACCCCGAGTTCGCGCCCGGATGCCAGCGACGGCCGCTGGATCATTGATCCGCTCGACGGGACTACGAACTTCGTCCATGGATTTCCGATGTTCTGTGTCTCGATTGCAGCCGAATGGCAGGGACAGATCGTAGCCGGACTCATTCATCACCCGGTGCTCGGTGATTCGTACTGGGCCTCTCACGGAGGGGGAGCATGGCTCCATCAGGGCCTTCGTCGAAAGCGGATGAAGGTCTCGAAAACCGCGCGCCTTCGTGACTCGCTTCTCACCACGGGGTTTACCTATCGCAGGCGCGAGCTGCATGCCGAGATGGAAGCCTTTGAGCGTTTGAGTGGCATTGCGCGTGCCATCCGCCGACCCGGGAGCGCAGCCCTTGATCTGGCCTACACGGCACGCGGAGTTTTTGACGGTTTCTGGGAGCGCAATCTCGCCCCTTGGGACATGGCAGCCGGATGGCTCCTGGTCGAGGAGGCCGGCGGAAAAGTGACGGACTTCTTGGGCGCTGACTTCCATGTGTCGTCGCGCGAGATCCTGGTCAGCAACGGTCTCCTGCACGACTCGATGAGCAAGACGCTCAAGCCGCAGAACTGCCCGATTTGACACCCCCTCTCCCGGTCCCTACACTGAGATGTAGATGACATCCTGGGTACATCTCTTCTCGAAGTTCTCCTCCGAGGTGCTGCTTTTCGAAGCGCTGCTGCTTTGCGCCGGGATCGCCGCCTATTCGGCCTGGTACATCCTCAAAAAGCGCAGGGAGCTTCTGACCGAAGACCAGATCCCGGGAAGCGTCGTAAAGGTCTACCTGAGCGAACTCATCACCGAGGCCGAACAGATGCGGGGCCAGCTTTACGGGCTCCTTCAGGCCTCGGGCGGAAACGTGGATCTCTCCAAGCTCTCCGCCCCTCCCACTGGCACGCAACTCGGCGCACTTGCGGGCGGCATGCCGGCAGGCATGTCCGTGAAGCTCGTCGCATCTGACCCGCAAGTTCAGCAGAAGTTCTCGGAGCTCGAGAACAAGATGCGGATGCAGGAGCAGGGCATGGAGCTTCTGATCAAAGAGAAGACCCGGCTCGAGCAGGAGCTCCTGCTGGCCAAGGACAACTCAGGCGGTGGCATGAGCTTCGGAGGCGGCGGAAACGACGAATCCGCCGAACTCAGAGACCGAATTGAAGAACTCGAGGCCAAGCTCGCCGAGTACAGCGTCATCGAAGACGATCTGGCAAACCTGAAGCGCCTGCAGCAGGAAAATACGCAGCTGAGAAAGCAGCTAGCTGAAAAGCCTGTCCCTGCCCCTGCTCCGGCTCCGGCTCCGGTTGTGGCGGCCGCTCCTGTTCCGGCCCCGGCCCCGGTGGTCGCGGCAGCGCCCGCACCGGCTCCAGAACCCGCTCCGGTTGTTGCAGAGGCGGCCCCAGCTCCAGAGGCAGCACCGGCTCCAGAACCCGCTCCGGTCGTTGCAGAGGCGGCCCCAGCTCCAGAGGCGGCACCAGCTCCAGAGGCAGCCCCGTCTCCGGTGGCGTTCCCGACGCTGGAAGCCTCGATTCCTGAACCCAAGGCCGAAGATCTTCTCAATACAGGTTTTGCAGCGCTCAACGAGCAGGTGGACCAAAGCCTCCTACAGGCTGCAGCAGCGGTCGCCGAGGCTCCTGCGGGCGCTCCGGCATCTGAAACCCCAGCGGCTGCCGAGCCCGAAAAGAGCGAAGCCGACCTGCTTGCCGAGTTCGAGAAGATGCTCAATGGCTAAAATCTGGCCGTGCCTGGGGGCCGCCACCCTGTTTGCAGGAGTGATGCTGGAACCCATTTCTGCACTGGCCGCGATCCCCTCGGCAGGAGCCAGCCGGCAGGAGCTCCTCGCAGAGATCGCTCGTGCACCCCTGGGGGGGAACTTTAAGAAGTTGATGGAAGAGTGGACATCAAGCCCTTCCCCTTCTCGTGGCCTGCGCCTGGCCGAAATCGCCCAGGACACCTCCCA
>CAIOHW010000346.1 GCA_903858195.1 Oligoflexia bacterium
CCCTTCGGAAGCGAAACACCAGACGGGTGCCCGTCTGCTCGAACCCATCTTCGCGGCTACGGCTCGTCCAAGACAACGAGCCTCCGTAGGCCTCGGTGAAGTAACGCATGAGTCCAAGCCCATACCCCGTACCGGGCTCCCCCTGTGTTCCGGGGCGGTTCACGCCCTTGCTCGCGGCACGAATCCGTTCTTGAAGGGCCTGAGGCATGCCCACTCCCTGATCTTCGACACAGATCTCCACCCACTCCTGCTCGCAGGCAACCAAGACCCGGACGGCCGAGCCCCGGTTTGAGAACTTGATTGCGTTCGAGAGCGCGTTTCCAAGCACGCTATGCACGAGGGTCGCCTCTTCGCCCCAGATGGAAACTCCGTCAGCTCCACCCTCCATTCGGAGCTCGACCCCTTTGGTCCTTGCCCTTCCCTCGAATAGAAACTTCAAGGTCGCCATCACCTCGCCCAACTGAACTGGGATCACAGCCGCGACCGCGCCCAAAACCGGCACATCCAACATGGAGTCATGCGACCTGACAAAGCTCACGATTCGATCCTGCTCCTGCACCGCACGCCTCACGGCATCCCAGCTTGCAGGCCCACCTGACCGCGCCAGCTCGGCATGGGTGGATACCACCGAAAGGGGGCTGGTCAGGTCATGGCAGATCATCTTGACGAGGCTCTGCAGGCGATCGGCATGCAGCGCGCGCTTGAGCGCGGCCAGACGCTCGACCTCAAGCTCACGCACTCGATCCGAGATGGCAACGGCAAGGATCAGCATCTCAAGCGTGTTTCCGATCTCGACTGCCGATCGCGTGAATAGATTATTGGGAATGATCCCGTGTGTGGACAACAAGAAGATCAGGCAGCTTGCCAAAAATCCAAGCCAGGCCAACATGAAGATCCAGGCTGACTTCACGCCAGCGCGGATCGACACCACTCCAGCCGTCACGATCAGCAGGACGGTACAGACGAGCAGCACATCATTCACGGGCCCGACCACGGCAGGGATGGAGTGATAAAACGGAGGAAGCGCCAGGACTGCCGCCCCGGCACAAACCATGGAAAACCCCGCTTGAAAGCGACCCAGACGGGGAGAGTGCACCCTGAGCCGCAAGAACTGGCGGCTGAACTCATTTCCCGCAAGGCAGGTCAGGGCCGTAGCCACTGCAATCAGGTCGGTGAAGTGAAAAGGCAGTTCAAACAGGTAATCCGGCCCGCCGTTTAAAGTGGGAACCAGAACCAGCATCGACCCTATGAAAAGCAGATAGGGTCGAAAGAAATCCTCACGAAGCGTGCGGTAAATGAGCGCCGTGCAGATGAGCAATGCGGCAAGAACGCCCATGTAGATGCCCAGCGCGAGATCCAACTTTTGCACCTGCTTGATGCCTGCGTCGGGGAGCTCAAAGCGGATATCGAGCCCCAGCTGCTCATAGGCCTGAAGCCTGAGCACAAGCAGCCGTCGCTCTCCTGGCGGAATCTCGAGGCTAAATCCGGGAGTGATCGAATCGAGACTCCCCTCCTCCCCAGCCTTGCCGATGCGGTACAGGCCCTGCTTGCGAAGCGAAAAGGCCTCGTCAAAGAGGCTCATCTCCACGCGCTGGAGGGTCCTTGGATGAATGTACACTCGCCAGTCGGCTCGCGAGGAGCGGTTCCAGATCGGAACCCTGACCCAGACCGGGTCCCTGCGGTAGTGAAAGGTGCTTGAGCGAAGCTCCGGGGACTTGCTTCTTGCAACCCACTCGGCAGTCAAGCCTCCAGGCTCAAGCCAGGCGTCGAGGGGCTCGCGGTCGAGAGTCAGTGCCGGCTTTTGATCCGAAAGCTCGACAGCAAATGAAGCCGGAAGATTGAGGCATAGAATGCAGGCGGCCAAAAGTCCGATCCCCATCCATTGGCGCATGTTTTGATTATGTCGGTTTTCCGGACAAATGGAAACCGTCCTACTCATGTCAGGCCCTTTCTTGTCAGAACCGGCACACTCGACTAGGCTCGAGCCCGACCATGGCCCATTTCCTGCCCGCTCTCCTGCTGCTTCTCACGTCACATGCGTACCCGGCTTCGCAGTCTCCCACGCCCAGTGAGATCCGCATTCTGGCACTGGGCGACTCACTCACCGAGGGCTACGGGGTCGCGCAAACGCAGGCCTATCCAAGCCTGCTCGAGCAGGAGCTCCACGCCCTAGGCCACACCTCCGTGCGCGTGATCAATGCCGGGATCGGAGGATCGACATCGGCAAGTGCGCTCTCGCGCATTCGATGGCATTTGCGCGCCAAGCCCGATCTCGTCGTGCTGGCGCTCGGAGCCAATGACCTGCTTCGGGGACTTTCGCCCGAGGCCTGTGAAAAAAACCTCGATGAGGCGCTGTCACTTTTGGCGCAAAACCAGATCGACGTGGTGCTTGCCGGCATGCGCGTGCCTCCTAATTACGGAGCCGACTACCGCAGGCGCTTTGAGGCGATCTACCCCCGGCTTGCCTCACGGCACCGGGTGCCCCTGATTCCCTTCCTGCTTGAAGGCGTGGCGGGAAATCGCGAGTTGAACCAGGAAGACGGCATCCACCCCAACGAAAAAGGCCACGCTGCCCTGGCGCAAACGGTCCGTCCCTGGGTCGAACGCTGGCTCAAGGGGCATCAGGCGTCTGGTAACACTTCTGGCGACGCGTCTGGCAAAACCCCTGCACGAGAATCTCCGTGATGACTCAACCCACTGCCCCGATCCTTGCCCTCAAGGCCGTCTCTCACTCCTATCCCGAGCCCTCGCGCGGAATGCTCGAAGTGTTGAAAGACGCCCATCTCGAGATTCGCGCTGGCGAGCGCGTGGCCATCCTCGGTCCGTCCGGGAGTGGCAAGAGCACGCTGCTTTCGATCATGGCGGGACTTCAGCGCCCCACTCAGGGCGAGGTGCTCTGGTCGGGAGAGAGCCTGTCTCGTCTTCCGGAGTCCGCACTCTCACGCCTGCGACCTGAAAAAATTGCGCTCGTGTTCCAGCAGTTTCTGCTCATCCCGCACCTGACGGCGCTCGAAAACGCAAGCCTGCCGCTTGAGCTTCGCGGTGTTGCGCGCCATGAGGCTCGCACCACGGCAAGAGCGCAGCTCGAGGAGCTTGGGCTTGGCGCGAGGCTTGACCACTTTCCGCGCATGCTGAGCGGCGGCGAATGCCAGAGGGTCGCCATTGCTCGTGCCATGGTGGCCAGGCCCGAGCTTCTGCTTGCCGATGAACCCACCGGAAACCTCGATCCCACGACTGCGACTCAGATCTTCGAACTCCTGCTCTCGCTTCCAAAAATTCAGGGCAGGTCCGCCTGCGCGCTCGTTCTCGTCACCCACAACGAAGAGCTTGCCGCGCGCTGCGACCGCAGGATCCGGCTTGCCGACCGGCACCTGACCGAAGAAAGGGGCTAGCGCCATGCAACGCAGGCCCGTGGCACTCCTGCTCACGCTCACCGCCGGGATCCTCTCGTTCATCCTGCTCTCGACGCTCGAGACGCAGATCAACCGAGCACTGCTGTCTCGCTCGCGCGACCTGCTCGGCGCCGATCTTGCCCTGTCGTCTCGCCGCTGGATCCAGCCCTCCGAGCTTGAGCTTGCACGTCAGGCGCTCGAGCAAGAAGCCAGGGGTGCCCGCATTCAAAGCACCGAGGTGCTCGAAATTTTCACGATGGCCGCAAGTCCGGGGCGCACCCCTCAGCTGATCGAACTGCATGCCATCGAGACCGGATATCCGCTCTCTGGCTCGCTTGAGTTTGAAGCCCCCTGCCCGGCCCAAAAAACCTGCGTGTTTGGCGACGCAGCACTTGCCATCCGTTGGGAGCTTCAAGCGGGCCAATCGCGGATCCGCATCGGTCAGAAAGAGTTGACCTGGGGTGGGCGAATCCTTCGCGATACGAGCCGAAGCCTAAGGGGTGGGGCGATGGCCCCGCGCGTGATCCTCGCGCGCTCGGAGCTTGCCGCAACCGGGCTTCTGCGAAGAGGGGCGACCTTCACGGTTCGAAACCTTTTTGCGCTCAATCCGCCTGCCGATGCCCGTGGGCTTGAATCCATTTCCGAGAGCCTGAATGGCTTGATCCGCGATCCAGGCATCCAGATCCAGATTCCAAAAGACGCAGCTGCCGACGAGGGTCGCCTGCTCTCGAGCGTGGGCGATTTTCTGGGCCTCACGTCACTGGTTGGCCTGATTCTCGCGTTTGTGGGCTGCTACTGGCTCCTGCGGCGCGTCGTCCAGCAGGACGCCCGGAGCTGGGCCATCTACCGCGTGCTTTCTCCCAAAAACCTGACGCCCGATCTCCCGTTTTGGCGGCTCACGATCACCCTCTCGCTTGCGGCTGCCACGCTTGCCATCCTCACGGCCCAGGGCGCGTGGCTCGCTGCCGCTCCTGCGCTCTCGCGGTTTCTCCTGATGGAAGGAAGGCTTGAGCCCTGGCTTCCCGCCCCGACTCTGCTTCAGGCCTTTGCACTCTCGGTGGCAACGGCTTCGTTTGCTCTGCTTCCTTCGCTTCGGTTTCTGCGAAGGCAGGCCCAAAGTGAAGGGCTCATGACCCTTCTCAAGAATCCGGCCATTCTCGCCCAGCGCCCTGGGGTTACGGCTTTGGATCTGCTCGTGCTGCTTGCCGTTCTGGCGCTCGTTTCGCGCTGGGTGGCCCATTCGTGGGCCGTGGCAGGGGTTTTTCTCTTGGGCCTCATCGCCGCGACTGCAGCATCCGCCCTGATCGGCTGGGGCGTGCTCCGGGCCCTGGAGGGCCTGGCAGACAAGCTCCCCTCCTCTCGATCGGGCGCAGCCCGACGCCACACGCTGATCTCACTTTCGAGGCTTCGAGCAAGCTCGCTTCTGATCTGGACTACGCTCACCCTCGGAGCGCTCTTGATCTCGCTTGTGCCCATGATCGAGGCAAGCCTGCGCGTTCAGCTCTCGGATCCCCGCGACGCAGGCCCGGTGCCGGGGCTCTTTCTGTTTGATATCCAAGAAGAGCAGCTTGAGCCCCTGAAGCGCTGGGCCCTGCAAGCGGGCACCGAGCTTCAGTTCATCACCCCTCTCATTCGCGGAAGGCTCCTTCGGGTCAACGACACGCCTTTCGAAAAGATTTCGGACGCCCCCTCCACCCGCGAGGAGGAACGCGAGGCGCGCTTCCGAAACCGCGGCTTCAACCTCACCTACCGCGAGGCACTCACTCCCTCTGAGAGGCTCGTGCAGGGATCGCTCAGAGCCCCAAATCCACTGGCCGAGGGGGTCGAAGCCGTCACGCTTGAAAAGCGCTTTGCCGAGCGCCTGAAGATCCGGATCGGCGACCAGCTTGCGTTTGACATCCAGGGCGTGCCGATTGCTGCCGAAGTCGTGGGAATTCGCTCGGTCCAGTGGACGAGCTTCCAGCCCAATTTTTTCATCGTCTTTGAACCGCGCGCGCTCGTGGACGC
>CAIOHW010000347.1 GCA_903858195.1 Oligoflexia bacterium
AACGTGGGGCCCGGCACCTTCTTCAGGCTCGAAGACACACGCTCAATGAAGATGGATTACGGTCTGGTGCGCGCCATCATCTCGAAGGCCGGTCCGCGCAACCAACTCAAGGTCCGAACCGCTTCGGCGGTCATGGGCGTTCGCGGCACGGACTTCGTGGTTGAGTCAGTGGGTGCGACCAACCAGACCGCGCTCACGCTCATTCGAGGGAGCGTCTCGCTCCAGCCCGAAGGGGTTGCAGTGGCAAAGGAGGTCAAGACCGGCGAGACCGCCCTGGCTGAAGTGGCCAAGCCCCCGGAGACCTACAGAACCAGCCAGGTTGAGCTCAAGCGTGCGCTCGTTTTGACGGAAAAAACCGATCAGGCGCCCGCGACCGAGCCTGTGACTGAGAGCATCAAACAGCTTGAGGCGCAGGCCAAGGCAACTACGGTTGAAGACATCGTGGGATATGCCTCGAACCCAGAAGAAAAAGAACGACTGCAAAAGGCAGCCGAGAAGGCGCCCGATGCGGCTGCACTCAATGCCGCTGTCGTGCGCATGCGGGTCGCGAGGGCCCCGGAGGAGTCTCCCCGATCCGAACTCATTCGCGAGGAATTCAAGAAGATCGCACCCGAGGCTGCAAAACCTGTGGAAAAGAACGAGTTCGATCGGTATTTCGACACTCCTTAAAGAAGGGAATCCGGATCATGGCCAAGAAGACCCAGAAAAGCGTTTCTGATCACCATCCGATGGAAGGCCGCAAGGCTCCAGCGTTCTCGGTCGAGTCCGATGCCGGATCAAAGGTCAGGCTCGCCGATCTCGCAGGCAAGTACGTGGTGCTCTACTTCTATCCCAAGGACATGACCCCGGGCTGCACGCAGGAGAGTTGCGAGTTTGGTGAGTCGCATGCCGCTCTCAAGAAGCTGGGAGCCGTGGTGCTCGGAGTGAGCCGGGACTCGATCGCGAGTCATCAAAAGTTTCGCGACAAATACAGCCTGCCTTTTGAGTTGCTCTCGGATGCCGACGGAAAGCTTTGCGAGAAGTACGGAGTCTGGAAGGAAAAATCGCTCTACGGTCGCAAGTTCATGGGCATCGAGCGAAGCACCTTCATCATCGGGCCAGATGGCAAGGTGCTCAAGGTCTACCAGCCCGTCAAGGTGAAGGGCCACGTTGCTGCGGTGACCGAATGCCTGAAGGAACTCAAGAAGGCGTGACTGGCGTTCTGCTCCCCGAGTACATCTCGTAAGTGAGCAGGCGGCATTCGATCGATCCGTTGTAGAGCAGGTGGCGGGCCGATGGCTTGAGACCCACGACTTTTGAGAGCTCGGCACTGCCTGTGAAGACAAAGCCATTCCAGCCGGGGGCCTTCTGCTTGAAGGTGTCTCCGATGAGCTTGTAGTCAGTCTTGAGTTCTTCGACCTCGCTCAAGCGTTCGCCGTAGGGAGGATTTGCCCCCACCAGTCCGGTGCTCCCGTAGTTGGGCGCGATCTGCGAGGCGTCCTTGAGTTCGCGCCTTTCGAAGTGGATGAGCTCCGAGACCATGGCCTCGGCGGCGTTTTCGCGGGCCACTGAAAGGGTGCGGTTGTCGCGATCAAAGGCAAAGAAGCGGGGAAGCTTTTTTGGGTCAGTGATGCGCGCTTCGATCGCCTGCTTTTTGAGGAGCTTCCAGGCGGCGGCATCATGGCCAAGCCATCCCAGAAATCCATAGTACTCCCGAAAGTAGCCAGGAGCCGTGTTCGACGACATGAGCGCCGCTTCGATGGGAAGCGTGCCTGAGCCGCACATCAGGTCGACAAAGCCTGCTCCGGGCTTGGAGAGGGCGGGCCAGCCCGCGAGGATCAGGATTGCAGAAGCCAGGTTTTCCTTGAGCGGGGCCTGCGCTCCGGCTGCGCGGTAGCCCCTGCGGTGCAGGCTGTCGCCTGAAAGATCGATGCTGACCGTGGCCTCTCCCTTTTCGAGATGGATCCTGATCTGGAGATCAGGCTGCGCGAGCTCCACGCTCGGGCGCACGCCTACGGTGCTCATGAACTGGTCGCAGATGGCGTCCTTGGACTTGAGCGCAACAAAGTGGGTGTTTCGAAGCTCGGGGCTGGGCTGCCCGCTCTGGGTCACGTCGATGGCAAGCGTGCCTTCGGGCTTCAAGTGGTCGCGCCAACGGATGGCCTTCACGCCCGCATAGAGCTTGCGCGCATCGGGAGCGGCAAAGTGCGAGATGGGCAGGAGGATGCGGCTTGCCAGACGGGACCAGAGGCAGATCCGATAGGCGGTGGCGAGCTCAGCCTCAAACCGAACTCCGGCGCGCTCTCGTTTGAGGGATGTTGCGCCCAAGCCGGCGAGCTCCTGTTCGAGAAGCTGCTCCATGCCGAGAGGAACGGAAGCGAAAAAGGAACGGACCGGGGTGCCTGACATTCTCAGTACAGTACCCCAGTCCGACCCAAGTTGCATCCTCCGGCGCAGAAAGATCAACGCATCACGGGTCGAGGACCTCAAGAGACTCAAGCGATTCGATCACGAACCAATCATCCGAGAGGGATCTGCCCTTGCCCCTGACCCTGATGCGGCTTCCCGGGCGGATCTCCTGGCCGAGGATCTCCAGTGCGCGCGGGCGGTGGGGAACTCCAAAGGCAAGGGGCCTGGCCCATTCTGCGTGCACATATGAGTCAACGAGCGAAAGAGTCCAGTAGGGCTGGGACCGGGGGCAGTGCCCCGGCAAATCCTGGCAGTAGACGAGCGGAACGATCGTGCGGCGCGATTCAAACTGCACGATTCCCTCGAAGACCTGGCTCTCCGAGGCCAGGCAGAGAGTGGAAACGAGCAGAGTCTGCGCCAGGGCTACGCCCAGCCAGAGCCGGGCAGCCAAGATTTGTCGAATAAGGGTGAGGTTCATGGTCGGTTTCTCCTGAGTGGGATGGCCCCCAGCAAGCTCCGTACCGAACTGTCCTTCAGGCCGAATCAGGCTTGGCAACTCGGATGGCCTTTCGGTAGAACAGGGGCACCTTATGCAGAACCAGTCCTCTCAGTATTACCTCGAGTTGCTCGCCGAACAGGAGCGACTCAAGTCCAACCGTTTCGCAGGAGTACGCACGGTCCTCGTGGTCCTTTCGTCCTCTGGGATGGCCTACGATGTCGATGGCTTCTGCGCGCGCATCCACTCCGCCTATCCGGAGGCGGCAGTCTTCTTCATGACGACTCGCGGAAAGCCGCTGGGAGCCATGGCCCAGGGGCACGTGGATCTCGTCATTGACCTGACCGGACCTCGCCAGCGGCAGGGTTTCCTTTTTTCCCGCATGCTAAGGAGCAAGGGAAGGTACACGGTGGGCCGGAATGTCGGGCTGTTTCGCAAGCGAATCTACGACCGAGTGTTCGATGAGCATGGGCAGTCCCATCTCGCCCGCCTGCAGTTGATGCATCCGCTTGCCCGTGAGCACGAAGTGCAGCGCCAAGTGCTCGCTCTGGCCGGTGTGGCTGCAACACCGCATGCCGAGTCGGCGCCTGATCGTGGAAAGACCATTGCGCTGGACCTACCGCCACTTGCGCGCGCGTAGGGGTGGGCACAGTGATAAGTCGGACGGCTGATCGTTTTTACAGGATCCTGATCTCGCTGCAGCTGGCAGTGGTCCTTTTGACCGCCTTCACCCTTTCACTCATCGTCGCCACCAGTCTCGAGTCAGCATACGATACCCCAACTGCCCAGTACTTCGTTTATCGCGCCTACTGGTTCCAGGTGCTGCTGCTCGGGCTCGGAGTCAACATTCTCGCCGTGGCGCTGAGTCGACTTCCGTGGAAGCGCCACCACCTTCCCTTTCTTGCGGCCCATGCAGGCATTCTGCTGCTTTTGGTGGGCGCGTGGGTCACCCAAAGGTGGGGCGTGGATGGCATGTTGCGGGTCGAGGAAGGCGAGACCGGGGCCACCGTCGAGATCGATGAACCCCAGATCCTGATGCAGCACGCAGCAGATCAGGGGAAAACGAGGATCATCTCTTTTCCGTGGCGCCCTCCGGGTGTGGCGGTTCCCCCGTTCGAGATCGGCCATGGAATCCGAATGGATCGTTACATCTCCAGAGCCGACCCCATCTTCTCGTTCGAGAGTAATTCCTCAGAGCGCGCTGCACCTGCGCTCAAGCTCAAGTTCACGACCAAGCGGAGCATGGGTGGGATGCCGGCCATGGCCGCCTCGCAGGAGATCTGGCTTTGGGCGGGTTCACCCGAATGGCAGGTGAATGAGATCGGGCCGGCAAGAGTGTTTTTCGGAAAGGCTCCGGCAGGCCCCGGACCCTGGATAGCCATCGAGCCTCGCCGCGAGGGTGGAATCACCTTTGAGGCGCTTTCGATGCGTCAGGAAAAAAGCCGCGGCACGCTCTCGGCTTCGAGCCTGGCAAAGGGCGCGGTCCTGGATCCGGGTTGGAAGGCGATTCAGATCGAGGTGCTCGAGTTCCTGCCTCGCGGAATCCCGCATACCGAGTTCGTTCAGGCCAAGATCCAGCACGGCACGAAGGCGCCCCCGTCTGCCATCCGCATTGGCACGGCTGACGAGTCGATCTGGCTTGGGCTCGGTGACCGGGTGACCTTGAAGGATGCGATCGTCGCCTATTTCCCAAGACGTGTGGTGCTTCCTTTCGGGATCGGACTCGAGCGCTTCATGCTCGAGCGCTATCCCGGGAGCATGCAGGCAGCGTCCTTTTCGTCCCGGGTTTCGGTCGAGGACGGCAAGGAGCGCCAGCCTGCGCGTGTGATTTCCATGAACGAGCCGCTGGAGTGGAAGGGATTCACCTTTTACCAGTCGAGCTACGAGGAAGGGTTTCCTCGTCCCACCGTCTCGGTGTTCTCTGTGAACCAAGATCCGGGGCGTTGGCTCAAGTACCTGGGCTCGCTCCTTCTGGTACTGGGGATCATCTGGTTTTACTTCAATAGGATGCGGCAACGGAGGAAGGCATGAGACGGATCATTCTTCTGGCAGGGATTTGCATGGCAGGTGCGGTTTCTGCGGCCGAGGCGCCGACGCCAAGGGGCTGGAATACGGCCGACTGGGATCTTGTTCCCGTTCAGTCGGGAGGCAGGGTCAAGCCGATTGCGGCCTTCTCGGCCGAAATGGTGCTTCATTTGACGGGGCGGCAGAAATTCGAAGGCTGGCGCCCATCGGAATTGATCCTTTCGATCGTCTCGGCGCCCGAGCGCTGGCGTGACAAGCCGCTTTTCAAGGTGGAACACGAAGATGTCCGAAGGCAGTTGCTCCTGGATCTGAACAGGACCCGCTTTTCGGCCGGCGAGCTCCTCGGAAACAGCACTCTGCTTCAGTACGCAAGCCGCATGGGCGGGGCCATGGAGAGCACGCTTGCCAAGGCGCCGGATCCCAAGGCGAACCCCCGCGAGGAGGAGCTCAAGCGGTTGATGGATCGCCTGTCGGCTTTTCATTATCTGGTGACGGGGGATGCCTGGACGATCATTCCCACCTCGGGTGACCAGTCCTGGAAGGCCGTGAGCTCAAGCGAGGACGGCGAGCAGGATCGGCAAAAGAAACTTTCTGAACTTCTCTCGAATTCGAGCCCCGAGGGTGCGATCCGCGCCCGCTTCGTGGCCACGATGGGTGCGTATTCCCTCGGAAATGAGGTGGCCTTTGGCCAGGTCAGCAGGGAGCTTCGCGAGGCGGTGATCGCCGAGGCAGAGAAGGCTACTCCCGGTTTTGCGGCTTCAGTGATCCCGAGGCTCAAGGCAGAAAAGGTCTATCGCGATTACCGGCCCTTTCACTGGGCATGGATCGTCTATCTTCTGGCTGCACTGACCTTTGCCGCATCGGGTTGGCTGGGTACGGCTCAAGTCCGCCTGGGTGACCGGCTGGGATTGGGACTCATGTCATCTGCTCTCCTGATGCACTCGGTTGGCTTTGGACTCCGGTGTTTTGTCGCCGGACGCCCCCCCGTGAGCAACATGTACGAGTCGATCGTCTGGGTGGCATTCGGTGCCGTGGTCTTTTCGCTGGTGATCTACGGGGTGCAGCGCCAACGGCAGCGAATCCTCGTTGGCGTGGGATCCGTGCTCGGTGCGTTCGGCCTTCTTGCAGCCGATGCGGCTCCCACCCTCATGGATCCAGGCCTTCACCCCCTCGTGCCGGTCCTTCGCAGCAACTACTGGCTCACCGTACACGTATTGACCATCACTCTGGGATACGCCGCATTTGCGCTCAGCTTTGGACTGGCCAATGTCACGCTCTTTCGGTTTTTGCGGGGCTCGGGCCAGCATTCGGCCCAGATCACGAACCTGAATCAACTCACTTACCGGGCAATGCAGTTCGGGGTGGTGCTGCTTGCGGCCGGAACGCTCCTTGGGGGCGTCTGGGCCGACTATTCGTGGGGGCGGTTCTGGGGCTGGGACCCCAAGGAGGTCTGGGCACTGATCGCACTGCTGACCTATCTCATTGTGCTCCATGGCCGCAACGCCGGCTGGGTCGGACAGTTCGGTTTTGCCGCTTGGACGGTGCTCTGCTTTAGCAGCGTCGTCATGGCCTGGTACGGCGTGAACTTCGTTCTGGGTGTGGGGCTGCACTCCTACGGCTTTTCGGCCGGTGGACAGGGCGCAGTCGGTACCGGAGTGCTTCTCCAGATCCTATTCGTGGGG
>CAIOHW010000348.1 GCA_903858195.1 Oligoflexia bacterium
GTTAAAACGATCACGCCGAAGAACAAACTGGTAAAGCGGTGGTTCTACATCGACATCCTGAAGACGTTGCAGACGGATTCAGACCGGGACGAAGCCATCTTCTCTGTCCCTGAAGATCGCCGCATCAAGACCAACTTCGACAAGGACATCCGGCTCGACCTCTCCCAGCCCCAGTACGAGTTCGAGCAGTTGATATTTCCCTTGAATCGGGTTTTTGACTGGGACGAATGGCAGGAGGGTTTTGGGGATTACTGGATTGCCAAAGGCGAGACCGCCAAACGCGAGATCTTTAAGAGGTTCAAGAACGAGGTTTTGGTTAATTTCAAATCCTACCAGGTGCCGGTCATCACGCTCGCCCACGATACTTCCCATGAAGCGGTCTGCCTCGTGTTTGAAAAGGTGAACACCGGCGGCAAAGCGCTCGACGCCTTTGAGCTGCTGACCGCCATGTATGCCGCACGCGGGCACAAACTCCGGGATGACTGGCTGGGTGCAGATGGCCAGAAGGGGCTGCAAACTCGCTTGGTCGAATTCGGGCGCGCAGCCGATCAGGTCGTCGGTGTTCTTTCAAAAGTGGCAAGCACCGACGTTCTTCAGGCAATTGCCTTGCGCCATACCAAGAAGGCCAGGTTCGACAAGGCTGCCAGCGGTGTGAATGAAAACGACCTCCCGGCAGTTCGAGCCACACGTCAGTCGTTGCTCGATTTGCCGCTCGAAGCCTACCGGGAATACGTCGATGGCGTGGAAGCTGGCTTCAAGCGAGCGGCAAAATTTTTGCGCCAACAGAACATCCATCGCGTCATCGATCTACCTTATCAGTCTCAGGTGGTGCCGCTGGCGGCGATCTTTGCCGAAATCGGTGACAAGGCCGAGCATGCGGGACACTTGGCCAAGATCGCCCGTTGGTTCTGGTGCGGAATCTTTGGCGAGCTTTACGGGGGCGGTTTTGAGAGCCGATTTGCCAAGGATATCGTTGAAGTCCCGGCTTGGCTCGATTGCGGACCCGAGCCATCGACCGTCAAGGAAGGCGTCTTTCGCGCAAACCGTCTACTCACCATGCGAACCCGCCAATCGGCCGCCTACAAGGGCATCCACGCCCTGCTCATGCGTGAAGGAGCAAAGGATTTCCGCAGCGGCCAGGGCTACGACCTGACTGTGTTCTTCGACGAAGGCGTTGATATACACCACATCTTCCCAGAAGCATGGTGCAAGGGGCAGGGAATTGACGTGAAGGTTTACGACACAGTGATCAACAAGACTCCGCTCAGTTATCGAACCAATCGGATCATTGGGGGCACCGCTCCATCCAAGTATTTGGCCAAGCTGGAGCTGGGGCGGAGGAACGCAGATGGGCAGATCGAGAACCCACCGATTGACCCTGCCGTGCTCGACAGCTACTTCGCCTCGCACTTTATTGCTCCCGCCCACCTGCGCGCCGATGACTTCGAGTCGTTCATGGTAGAGCGACGCACGGCGTTGTTGACCATCATCGGTAGTGCCACCGGCCATCCCGTCACCGAGGCGGCAGAGGCACCCGAAGAAGGCGAAGAACTCAGCGAAGACATGGCCCGCGACAGCGGCCTCGCAATCGCAACTCCGTAATTTCATGGCCAAGAAACCGCCCAGCACCAAGTCCGTCGAGGCGCTCACGCACGAGTCCGACAAACGGAAGAACATTCCTTCAGCGGAGCAGCAGTCCATTGTCCAGCAGGAGCATGAGCAACTACGACAGGTGAAGTATCCGCGCAATACGGACCTAGACCCCCAGCTCGTCTGGCGTGGGAAGGATGAGCAGGACAGGAGCGACCTCGTCGTCAATGCCCCACCTCTTTACATTCAGGAGAAGGTTCACCCCAAAGCGCTCATCGACGACTTGCTGCGCCAATCGAAGGCAAGCGCACCGGAAGCGCAGTTCGACCTGTTCCACGACTTCAACGGCCTGCCCAAGGGCGCTGACAAAACCGAGTTCTACGCCCACGACCAGAACTGGTCCAACCGCATGATTCTAGGCGACTCCCTCCAGGTCATGGCCAGCCTGGCCGAGCGCGAGGGGCTGCGCGGGCGCGTGCAGTGCATCTACTTCGACCCGCCCTACGGGATCAAATTCA
>CAIOHW010000349.1 GCA_903858195.1 Oligoflexia bacterium
AATTCGATAGTCCACATTGGCAGGCAGTTGACCCACGAATGCGTGCAATCCATCAGCAACCGCGACGCGGTTGTCATGCATCGACCCCGAAGTGTCTGCAACAAACAGCAGATCGACGGATCGGTGGATCTGCTCGTCGGGTTGCTGGATCAGGTCCGTGGCGCACTCACGCGTCGGATCACTCGGACCCGACGATGGGCTGGGCCCGGCATCGGGCTGTGCGCTGGTCACATTGCCCAGAAGCCGGTCTAAATCAGTAGTCCCGGCAGGATCCCACTCACAACCCGCCAGACTCAGACTGAGGGCAAGGATCCACGAAGCGCCCACTCGTGCCCCTACCAGCGGGACCCGATCCGGCGACCAATTGTTAAGTTTTGATGAAATCATGAATTAAACATAACAATTAATAACGCGTCGCGCAACCCTCTGGAAAACTGCCCTTTCCGGGCTGTCAACTCCAAGGCGATGGGGCTCTCTTAAGTCTATGAATTTGTGCAGATTCTAAGAATTTGGCCCGAATTCCGCGCCGGATCGCACCCGGGGGCAGTGGGAGACCCCTCAAAGCCGTGAAAAAGCTTCCATGCAACGGGGCGGTGCAGGCGGACGCCTGAGCTTGATCCCCTCTTCGCCCGAGCCCGGAGCGGCAATCGAAGTGAAGCGCTTGAACGCCCCCTCCAAGAACCCCACACCCTCGCGAGGCCCCCCGATCTCATCGGCAGTGAGCTTGCGCCCAAGCCGGCTTTCAACTTCAGCGATGAAGTGCTTTTTGCGATTCAGGGGATCGCGTGGTCCCACGCCCGGAACCGGATTGCCCCAGTAGTCGTGGAAATAGACCACTTCATCTGGAAACAGGATCAGGGGTACGAGCTTTTCTTCCTGCCAGAGGTACTTGCTCGGCGGAAGGGGGTTGGGCATGAGCCTGCGCTCGTCGACCAAAAAGGCACCGAGCTTTCTGGGCCCGAAGCGCGTGGCCGTGTCGTAGTCTGCCACCGACAAAAAGGGTGAACCCTTGGCCTCGACGGCATGATTTCCCATCATCACGCTGAGACTCGGCGGATCGATGCCCTTGAGCGTGTACTCGGTGGTTGAGTCCCGGAGCTGCCGGCTTCCGAACTTGTCGCGCATGGTGGCAAAAGATCTTAGCCTGCGGGTGTAGTTGCCCTGGTTGCGGCTCAGCATCGTCGACATCAGAAAGGGCGTGCCGTCGGCGGTCTTCATGATGGTGTCGTCGTACATGCCCCTGAATACGAGTTTCTGGTTTTCGCGGAGAGGCTTTTCAAGCGCATCGAGCCAACCCTTCCACGCCGTCACCTCGGATGGCTCCATCAAATCCCATGGAATGTAGGCCTCGATGAGCTTTCGGGTCCCCGCGCGGTCGTTTCGGGCCACCAGATCATTGAGCTTGTCGGCCTGCCGCTCGAGAGCATCGCGAACCGACCGCGTGCGCTCCCACTGCGCGAGCCTGCGCTTGGAGTCCTCGCGTGATGCCTTTGCGGCTTTTGAAAAGAGCGAGTCGGCATGGGCCTGCCTGCTCTCAATGACCTGAAGAAGTGCCGGGCGGTCTGCCTTCGAAAAGGATTCGATCGCGTCTTCTGCCGCCAGGAGCGCTTCGCTCTCGGCCTTGGCAAGCTTGGCAGCAGCCTGCAGGCTTCCGGCCTCAGCATTCCAGGTCACTTCAGCCCAGTGATAGGGATGAAGGAAGGAGCGAAACGGATCGTTCTTCTTGGACCATGCCACCGGGGCACGCGTGATCTGCTGGAGGTGCATGAGCTCCTCGAGCACGACTGCCGGGTTCGAGATGCCCTCTTCGGTGATCTTGAGATGGATGGTGAGCGTGCGGCCCCCATCGGTCATCTTGGGCCGAATCTGTGCGAGTGAGCCGGGCTCGGCGCCCTCCCCAAGCGACTTGACCTTCGAGACCTCGATCTTCCAGGTCAGCGTCTGCTCTTCGGCAAACTTTTCCATCCTCCGAACTTCGCGCATCAGAACCGACTCGGCGCTCGCCGACTCGCCAAGCTCCGACATGAGGCGCGCGGTCTCGGGATCCGGCGCAAAGAAGGCAAGCTCCGGCGACAAAGGCCCCTGCGGGAGCTCCAGCATGACATGACGAAGCCTGCCCGTACGGCCCTCGATGCTCGCCACGCCGGAGCGCTCGAGCAGACCCTTGGAATGGGCTTCGACCAGCGTCGATCGAAGTGCCACTGCGTCCTCGCCGCGCGGGGGACCGCGGATCACCTTGACCTGAAGCCTGCGCGCGATCTCAGGATCTTTTGCAGCAAGCGTCTCGAGCGAGGACTCAAGCTCCTGGCGAGACTGGGCGCTTGCGGCCTGAAGCCAGACCTGGATGGGGCCTGACTTGGAAGGGTGGTAGCTCGAACGGGCGATCGAACCCTGCACATGCACGCGCACCGAGACGCCCTCGGTCTCGGCATGCTCGAGCACTCGAGCCAGGGCCGCGTCGGCGCCGGCAAGCTTCTCTTCCAGCACTTCGGTACTGAATCCGGGCTCCTGCAACAGAAGCTTCTTGAGAGCCGCCTCCGAGGTGGCACGCTCTTCGAGGGCTCGTTCTGCCGACTGCACCTGCGAGACGAGGTCTCGGTTCGGGGCAAGCGACTTGACCCGTGCCAGCAGGGCCGCGCGAGGCGAGGTGGCCTCAAGCAGGGCACGGTCCACGGGCGCCACAATGGCGCTCTCTCCGAGAAGCTGCTCTAGCACGGCCTTCTGGGCGGCGCGCCGCTTGCCCGAGTCCGCCTCAGCCAGCGTCTCATCCGGAGATCCGACCACATCCGACACCAGAAGCAGGACTCGGCAACGGTCATCCCTGCCATTGAAGACCTGTGCGAGGTAGCCGGTTTCAAGCTCGACGACTTGCGCCCGGCGTGACTCGCGCCTGAGCCAGCCCTCGGTCTCCTCGAAAGGGGTGGTCACCTGCGTGACTGCGGCATCCGCACGGGCCATCTCAGGAATGCCAAG
>CAIOHW010000350.1 GCA_903858195.1 Oligoflexia bacterium
AACAGACCGATCTTGCCGCCACGAGCATAGGGTGCAAGGAGGTCAACCACCTTGATGCCCGTAAAGAAGGGCTGCACGGTGACCGACTGGTCCTTGAAGGCCGGTGCGGGACGATGAATCTGGTAGAACTTTTTCGCGCCGACGGGGCCTGCCTCGTCGACAGGATCGCCGGTCACATTGAGAATCCGGCCGAGGGTCTCGCGACCGACGGGGACCTGGATCTGGGCACCCGTATCCTTGGCGGGCTGGCCGCGGGTCAGGCCCTCGGTGTTGTCCATGGCGATGCAGCGGGCAGTGTTCTCGCCGAGATGCTGCGCGACCTCAAGCACGAGATTCCACTCGGTATCATTGACCGTGGGGTTGCTCACACGAATGGCCTGGTAGATGGCCGGAAGCTTACCGGCATCAAACTCGACGTCGACCACGGGGCCGATGACCTGCTTGATCCTGCCAATGTTTTCTGCCTTTGCGGTTGCCGACATGTCCTGCTCTCCTTAATTAAAAAAAGACAAAAAGTTACTGGGCCTTCTGCGATTCGCTGCCCGAGATGATTTCCAGAAGTTCCTTCGTGATGCTGGCCTGGCGCTGCTTATTGAACTGAAGCGTGAGCCTGCGGATCATCTCACCTGCGTTCTTGGTGGCGTTCTCCATGGCACTCATCCGGGCGCCGTGCTCACTGGCCTGTGAGTCCAACAACACACGGAAAATCTGCGTGGAAAAGGACTTCTCCACGAGCCGGGCAAAAACCGCCCCGGTGTCGGGCTTCACGATCAGGAGCCCTGCCAATTCGACTGCGCTGGCGCCGGTCGCAGCCGCTGTTCCCATGTCCAGCGGCAGAAACTGCTCCACCACAACCCGCTGGCTGACGGCGTTTCGAAACTCGTTGTAGATGACGTGGACTTCGTCGAAGCTCCCGCCCACGAAGTCCTGGATCAGGGCATCCGAAAGCTTGCGCGCCTGCGCAAAGCTCACCTTGCCGGAGATCTCCGAGAAATACTGGCCCTGGGGGTATTCCTTCTTGGAGCGGAAATACTCAAAACCCTTCCGGCCGACGAATGCCAGGGTGACATCCATCGCGCTGGCGTTCTGGCGAACCCAACGCTGAGTGCCGCGAAAGATATTGCCGTTGAAGCCGCCGCAAAGTCCGCGGTCGGAGGACACCACCAGCAGGAGGACTCGCTTGCGGCCCTCGGCCGGCGCTGCGGCCTCTGAGCGGATCAGCGGATGCTCAGCCGACGCGCCCGGCTCCTGCGCCACGCGAGCCAGAACCGAACGCAGCTGCGCTGCGTAGGGTCGGTTTGCTGTGATCGCCTCCTGGGCGCGGCGAAGCTTGGCGGCCGAAACCATTTTCATGGCGCGGGTCGTCTGCTGGGTGTTCTTCACCGTCCCAATGCGTTTTTTTAGGTCCTTGATGCTCGGCATGATTCGCCTCGTCTATCCGTGGGATCGCTCCGATTACGCGGTGAAAATTCCGCCGAACTCCTTGAGCGCAGCCTCAAGCTTCGCCTTCAGGGCATCGTCGATCTTGCCGCTCTCGAGGATTGTCTTGGCAACTTCCGGGTACTTCTTCTCCATGAACGAGAAGAGCTGTTCCTCGTATCCCTTGAGCTTGTCAGCCGGGAGCTTGTCGAGATGACCGTGCGTGCCCGCATAGATCATCACAACCTGCTTCTCGACCGGCATCGGCACATACTGTCCCTGCTTGAGGATCTCCACGAGGCGCTGCCCGCGTGCGAGCTGCTTCTGGGTTGCCGGGTCGAGGTCGCTTCCGAACTGAGCGAATGCCGCTTTTTCGCGGTACTGTGCGAGCTCAAGGCGGAGCGTGCCCGCCACCTGACGCATGGCCTTGATCTGGGCCGAGCCGCCCACGCGCGAGACCGAGATCCCGACGTTCACGGCAGGGCGCACGCCTGAGTAAAAGAGGTCGGTCTCAAGAAAGATCTGGCCGTCAGTAATCGAGATGACGTTGGTCGGAATGTAGGCCGACACGTCGCCAGCCTGGGTCTCGATGATCGGGAGGGCGGTGAGAGAACCGCCGCCCATCTTGTCCGAGAGCTTGGCTGCGCGCTCCAGCAGGCGGGAGTGCAGGTAGAAAACGTCGCCGGGGTACGCTTCGCGGCCCGGAGGACGGCGGAGCAGAAGCGAGAGCTGGCGGTAAGCCTGCGCCTGCTTCGTGAGGTCATCATAAACGATCAGGGCATGCTTGCCGTTGTCGCGGAACCATTCGCCCATGGTGACGCCCGTGTAGGCCGCCAAGAACTGCAGCGGGGCCGACTCAGACGCCGTGGCAGCCACGACAATCGTGTGCTCGAGCGCGCCGTGCTGGCGAAGCTTGTCCACCACCTGCGCGACGGTCGACTGCTTCTGGCCGATTGCCACGTAGATGCAGTAAACGCCCTTGCCCTTTTGGTTGATGATGGTGTCGATCGCAACAGCGGTCTTGCCCGTCTGGCGGTCGCCGATGATGAGCTCGCGCTGGCCGCGGCCAATGGGAATCATCGCATCGATGGCCTTGATGCCGGTCTGGAGCGGCTCCTTGACCGACTGGCGCTCAACAATGCCGGGAGCCTTGATCTCAACGCGGCGGAACTCCTTGGTCTTGAGGTCGCCCTTGCCATCGACAGGAAGGCCCAGGGCATTGACCACGCGGCCGAGGAGCGCCTCGCCCGCAGGAACCTGAACGATCTTGCCCGTGCGCTTAACGGAGGTGCCTTCGCGAACCGTGATGGCATCGCCCAGAATGACGGCGCCGACGCTCTCTTCTTCAAGATTGAGGACCATTCCCTGAACGCCGGTGCCGAACTCGATGAGCTCGCCGGCCATGGCCTTTTCAAGTCCATAAATCTTGGCGACCCCGTCGCCAACGGCGACCACAGTGCCTGCCTCGGAAACATCGAGCTTCTTGTCGAAGTCCGCGAGCTGCGACTTGAGAATCTGGGTAATTTCTTCAGGACGGATCTGCATAACTCTCCTCAGTGATTTCGAAGGGAAGATTCTACCAACTTGTTCTTGAGCCTCGAGAGCTGGTTCTGGAGGCTGCCATCGTACGTGGTGCCGAGCACCGTAACCTTGACCCCGGCCAGAAGTGCGGGGCTAACCTTGGCGGTGAGCGAGACCTTGCGCCCGAGCTTCTGTCCAAAGGCGCGAGCAAGGTCAGCCAGATCGCCCTCAGAAAGCGGGTCGGCCGACTCAAGAGCTCCCAGCACACCGCCCTCGGCCTCAACACGGGCCGCACGGAAAGCGGTCGCGATCTCATCTAGTGCGCCGAGACGCCGCTTGCGCATCACCAGCTCCACAAACCGGGTGACCATGGGGCCGCACGAAAGCCGGCGCAGGACCTCTCCGAGAAGCGCCCCCTTCTCTGGGCCCGTGGTGAGCGGACCCGTTAGGGCAGCGCGAAGATCGGCGCGGGCCTCAAGAGCCTCCGCCAAGCCCCAGAGGTTCGCCTCCGCCTGGTCGCGAACCGACTCGTCAGAAGGCAATACGGACAGAAGAGCGGATGCGTAGGTACGTGCGACGCTCATCGTGCTTTCTCCATGAGGGCTGAGAACTCCTTGCGAAGACGAACGCGCTCCTCGCCGGTGAGGCGGGAACGGATCTGCTCTTCTGCGCGGGCGATGGCGCGAGTGGCGATCTCCGCGCGCAGCTGGCCGATGAGCTCACTACGCATGCCGCCTGCCGCAGCCTGTGCATCTGTGACCAGAGTGCTGGCGAGCTGGTTGGCAGACTGGACGAGGCGGGCCCGGGTACGGCGAGCCTCTTCTGCAGACTGCGACAGAAGAGACTGTAGCTCGGCGCCCAGGCTCCGCAGGCGGGAGTCGAAATCATCAAACCTCTCGCGGGCAGAGGAGAGCATCTGTCTTGAGCGCTCAAGATCCTCGGCAATGTTGCCGCGGCGGCTGCTGGCAAATGCCTTGAGCGGGCCGACGAGGTAGTACGCGAGCACCACCAGAAGCAGAGTCAGGTTAATGGCCGGAGCAATCAGGGTTTCCACTCTTCAGCCTTTCTTCACCATGAGATGATCCACGATCGACTTAGCAAGGCCCTCGGCGTCAGTGTCGAGGGCCGCCTTGAGACGGGTGCGTTCGGCTTCTACTTCCTGGAGGGCGCTCTGGGTGAGGCGCTTTGCCTCATCGCGTGCGCGGGCAAGGATCTCGTGCTCCTCGCGCTGGCCGGCGCCCAGCGCCTCCTCGAGCTCACGGCGGGCACGAAGACGGGCGTCGGCCAACTTTTCCTGA
>CAIOHW010000351.1 GCA_903858195.1 Oligoflexia bacterium
AGGGTGTTCCACACCGAGAACCCAAAGGCAGGAAACGCCCCGCGCTCCCGGGCCAATCGCGCCGACTCGCTCTTCGCGCAGCGGTCAATCCACGACATGAGTTGTTCGCCCAGCTCCACCGCTCTCTCGTGCGAATACGGGATCCCAAGAAGCAGGAGCAAATCGGCAAAGCCCATCACTCCGAGTCCGATCTTGCGATTCCTCCGCGTGATTGCCTCACACTCAGCAAGCGGGTAGTGGTTTGCATCAATCACATTATCAAGAAATCTGACCGCTAACCCGACCGCCTCGCGCAGCCGTCCCCAATCCACGCCCTGACCACTGCGATCGATAAAATTTCCAAGCTGGATCGACCCAAGGTTGCACGACTCGTATCCGAGAAGCGGCTGCTCTCCACAGGGATTGGTGGCGAGAAAATCCCCCGCGCGGGGCGTGGGGTTGAACTCATTCATTCGATCCAGAAAGAGAAGTCCCGGATCGCCACATGCCCAGGCCGCCTCCACGAGCCGATCAAAAATCTCCCGCGCGCGGACTTGGCGCAGCCCTTGTCCCGTATGCGGGCAAACGAGTTCGATCGCCCCATCCGCGCGCAACGCCGCAAAGAACTTGCCCGTCACTCCAACCGAGAGGTTGAAGTTGGAGATCGAGTTCAGGTCCCGCTTGGCCTGGATGAATTCAAAAATATCGGGGTGATCCACTCGAAGCACCCCCATGTTGGCGCCGCGCCTAATGCCCCCCTGCTTGATGGCATCCGTAGCCTGATCGAAAATCCGCAAGAAGGCCATCGGCCCTCCCGCTACCCCGCCTGACGAGCCCACCTCAGCCCCGCGTTGCCTGAGCTTTGAAAAAGAAAAACCGGTTCCACCCCCGGACTGATGAATTTGGGCCGCGCTCTTGAGCGCGTCAAAAATGGAGTCTAACGAGTCCTCCACCGGCAAGACATAACAGGCCGAGAGCTGCCCGTCGGCCTTTCCGGCGTTCATGAGGGTCGGGGAGTTGGGAAGAAAGTCTCCCCGCTGCATGAGGTCGTGAAACCTGCGCTCCCAAAGCTTGCGCGCGCGCGGTCGCTCGGGCGTGGCCACGGCACAAGCCACACGACGAAGCATCGCCTCCGGGGTCTCTGTTGTGCGTCCGCCTTCGCCACGGAGCAGGTACCGCTCCTCAAGGACCGTTCGGGCGTTCTCACTCCAGACGTGTCGTTTCACTTGCGCTGGGGGGCGTGATTCCGGATGTATTCCACTACCGACGGAAGCGGCGTTCCGGGCGTGAACACCATGTGCACCCCCAGCGTCTTGAGCTCCGAAATATCGCTGTCAGGAATGATCCCGCCCACCACGAGCAGGACATCCGAGAGGCCTGCATCCTTCAGGCGCCTGATCACCTCCGGCACAAGCACCGCATGTGCTCCCGAAAGGATACTCAGGCCGACGACCTGCACGTCCTCCTGAATGGCCGTGTTGGCGATCATCTCGGGCGTCTGGTGCAGCCCGGTGTAGATTACTTCAAATCCTGCGTCTCGCAGCGCTCGAGCCACCACCTTTGCGCCCCGGTCATGTCCATCCAGCCCGGGCTTGGCGACTAAGACTCGGATCGGGGCTGCTGGCTGCCGACTCATGCGCCCCTGATCTCCGCAAGCTCCTGCGCCGCCACGACGAGGCGCTGGATCTCGGACGTGCCCTCGTAGATCTCCGTGATCTTCGCGTCGCGGAAGTTGCGCTCCACCACGTACTCCTTGGTGAATCCATATCCCCCATGGACCTGGATGGCCTTGGTTGCGATCCACATGGCCGCCTCTGAAGCCGCGAGCTTCGCCATGGCGGCCTCCTTGGTGTACTTCTGGCCCAGATCCTTGGCCCTGGCGGCGTGCCAGGTGAGCAACCTCGCACCCTGCAGCCGGGTAGCCATGTCGGCGATATGAAACTGTATGGCCTGAAGCTTTGCGATCGGGGCGCCAAACTGCTCCCGCTCAGAGGCAAACTTTTTCGAGGCGTCGAGTGCGCACCGCGCGATACCCAGGGCCTGTGAGGCGATGCCGATGCGGCCCCCATCAAGCGTCCAGAGCGCGACTTTCAACCCCTCGCCCTCCTTGCCCAGGAGGTTGGCTTCGGGAACGAAAACATCGTCGAAAAAGAGCTGCGCCGTTGAAGAGGCCGTGATGCCGAGCTTGTCCTCAAGTTTGGAGACCTGGAAACCCTCGCTCTTCGTGTCCACGATGAAGGCACAGATTCCCTTGTGGCCCTTTTCGCGATCGGCGTTTGCAAAAACAATCGCCAGGTCCGCTTCGCGACCATTGGTGATCCAGTTCTTGGTGCCGCTCAGCCTCCAGCCCCCTTCCACCCGCTTTGCCGCGAGCTTCAGTCCTGCCGGATCTGAGCCGTGGCCAGGTTCCGAAAGAGCAAAACAGCCGAGCTTTCGGCCCGTTGCAAGCGGCTCAAGAAACGTCCTCTTCTGGGCATCATTTCCAAACTTTTCGATCGGCGCACAAACCAGTGAGTTGTTCACCGACATGATGACGCCCGTGGACGCGCAGGCCGCGGAAACCTCCTCCATCGCCATGGCGTAGGAAACGGCGTCCATTCCGGCGCCGCCCCACTGCTCGGGGACCATCATTCCCATCAGGCCCATTTCCGAAAGCTGACGGACGATTTCCGTCGGAAACCGGCCGGTCTCATCCAGCTCTTTTGCCTTGGGCGCAATCTCGCCCGCCGCAAAAGACTTGAGCTGCTCGAGCAGCATCCTCTTCGACTCATCAACCTCAGGCCAACCCAACATCGGTGCGACAGTCATGTTTCCTTGCTCCAAAAATTTCTATTGTCGATCAGCCGGCCGAAGCACTGTTCGGCGCAATACCCCAGAAGGAGGGCTTCCGCTTCTCCGCGAAGGCACCCATGCCTTCGCGCTGGTCCTGCGAACCAAACAGTCGCCCAAAGGCGTGCACCTCGGCATCCAGCTTCCCGTTGAGCCCGACCGATTCCGAAAATTCGTTCATGAGCTGCTTGCACTTGGCCACCGCCGGCGCGGAGTTCTTGCTGATCAGAGTGGCGATCTCAAGCGCCTGTGCAAGGAAGCCCTCCTGCGGCAAAACCCGTGCGACGAGTCCAATCTCTCGGGCCTCCCCGGCCTGAATGCGGCGACCAGAAAAGATGAGCTCCTTGGCCCTCGCGATGCCAACCAGGCGCGCGAGGCGAAGCGTTCCCCCAAAGCCTGGAATAATCCCCAGACCCACCTCGGGCTGCGCAAAAACAGCATTCTCGGCGGCAACAATGAAGTCGCATGCCATGGCCATTTCACAGCCGCCTCCGAGGGCAAACCCGTTAACAGCCGCGATCGTGGGCTTGGGCATCAGCTCCAAAAGCTTTCCGACATCATGCCCAAGCTGCGCAAACCGCATTGCCTCTTGGGGCGACTTGTCCTTCATTTCCAGAATATCGGCTCCCGCAATGAACGACTTGGGCCCCTCACCGGTCAACACGACGACGCGAACGCCCGAGTCTTCTGCCGCCGACCGAAGCGCGTGATTGAGCTCCGACAAGACCGTGGTGTTCAGGGCGTTCAACGCCTGGGGGCGCGAAATCGTGATCACGCGCACGCCCGGCATGTGGTCCTCGGTTTTGAGCGTAGAGAAGGTGCTATTTTCCTTCATATCGGTAAAAACCCCTGCCGGATTTTCGGCCCAGCCAGCCTGCCAGTACATAGTTACGAAGAAGCGGACAGGGGCGGTACTTTGAATCACCCAGCCCCTCGTGCAGAACCTCCATGATCGCCAGGCAGGTGTCGAGCCCGATGAAGTCTGCAAGGGTAAGAGGCCCCATGGGCTGGTTGGTGCCAAGCTTCATCGCTGCGTCGATGTCTTCTGCAGAGGCAACTCCCTCGTGCAGGGCGTATACCGCCTCATTGATCATTGGCATGAGGATGCGGTTCACCGCGAAACCAGGAAAATCCCGCGCCTCGATAAAGGTCTTCCCCATGCGCTCGGCTGCGTCGCGAACTGCTGCAAAGGTTGCGTCCGAAGTCTGGATGCCGCGAATCCCCTCCACGAGCTTCATCACGGGTACGGGATTCATGAAGTGCATCCCGATCACCTTGTCTGGGCGCCGCGTCTGGGCTGCAATGCGCGTGATGCTGATCGAGGAGGTGTTGCTCGCAAGAATAGCCTCAGGCTTGAGGCGCGCATCGAATTCCTTGAAGATCCCTGCCTTGAGTTCAAACTTCTCGCTGACTGCCTCAACGGCAAGGTCACAGTCGGTCATTTCGGCAATCGCGCCCACGGGACGAATGCGCTCCAGGATCTGCTCCCGCTCAAGAGCCTGCATTTTTCCCTTTTCGACCAGCTTCTGAAGCTGGGCGCCGAGGCGCACCCTGGCTTGGGTGGCCAATTCGAGGCTGAGGTCGCCAAGACAGACCTCAAAGCCACTCTGCGCGGCTGTTTGCGCAATCCCAAGGCCCATCTGGCCCGCACCCATGACACCTAATTTGTGCATGGCACAGGTATAACCAAGAAGCGCTTACTTGCCGATACAGAACTGCGAAAAGATCCGTCCCAGCGTCTCCTCCACCGGGGTTTTTCCGATGAAGAAACTCAAGTGCTCGAGCGCAGCCCTGAGGTCCGCAGCAAGAAGCTCGTGTGAGTCGGTGGCGATGGCTCGCTCCAGCGCTTCGCGGGCACGATGGACCGCATCCTGTTGCTCGATGCGCGTCAGGATGAACTCCCCGGCCTCCACCCGCGTCAGCTCAGAGGCTCGCCTCCCTAAGGCTCGAGACAGTCCATCAAGTCCATCGCCAGTCCGAGACGAAACCCAGACGGCCTCAGAAACCCCCAGCAGAGTGCTCCATTGCCGCAAGCACTCCTGCCTTGCCTCGGGCGCAGGAAACAGATCTGACTTGTGAAGAACAAGCATCGCTTTGCTGGTCGGGGATCCAAGGCTTTTCCACTCCCCTGCGACCTCGGGCGGAGGACTCGTGGGGTCCACAACAAAAAGCACGAGATCCGCATCTTGGACCGCGCTCCTGGCCCGCTCGATCCCCATGCGCTCGACCTTGCCCGCCCCTTCTCGAAGCCCCGCCGTATCCGAGAGCCATGCCAGCTGCTGCTCACCAGCAAGCGCTCCCGGGAGCCTGAGCTGCTCACGGATGATATCCCTCGTGGTCCCGGCCTCATCCGAGATCAGGCTCCGATCGGCGCCCAAGAGTTCATTAAAGAGCGAGGACTTCCCCGCATTCGGAAGCCCCGCGATGGCCACCACCGCGCCCTC
>CAIOHW010000352.1 GCA_903858195.1 Oligoflexia bacterium
AAACGAGCCCTGCCCCTGCGGCAGCGGATCCAAGTACAAGCGCTGCTGCGGCAAAGACGCAGCCCCGAAACTCGGCAAGCCCGCTGATCTCCAGAAGCGGATGGCCGAGATGTCCGGAGCAGGGGGCATGCCGGCTGGAATGGATGCCTCGCAGTTTGATCCCTCCAAGATGGACCCGGCGATGATGGCCCAGTTCAACCAGGCGCTCATGCGCATGCCGCGCGGCCAGCTCCAGAAGCTTCAGTCGATCATGCAGCGAGCCATGTCCGGCCAGGATGTCTCGCGCGAGGCTGCCGAGCTCGACCGTCTGATGCCGCCCGAACTCAAGCAGCTTGCTGCTTCGATGGGAATGGGAATGGGCATGCCCGCTCCCGGTGCGGAAGCGTCGCCTGAGGTCTTAGGTGAAGCCATGTCCGAAGCTGATGCGCGCAAGATCATCGAGCAGGCCGCCAGCAAGGGTGAGATCTCGAAGGAAGAAGCCGATCGACTGCTGGCAAGCGCTGGTGCGCCTGAGGCGACGGGTACTTCGGGCAAGCTCTCGCAGCTCTGGAAAAAGGTCACCGGACGATGAAGAAGTCGCGCCCGCCGTTTCCTGGCCTTTGTGCTGTGGTGCATCTGCCGCCTTTGCCAGGATCGTTTCGCGGCATGCGCTCGCGTCACTCCGCGCATGAGCTTTTGCGGGAGGCGGGTCAATGGGCTGTCTCAGAGGCGCACGCTTTTGCCGAGATGGGCTTTGATTCGGTGATCCTCGAGAACTTCGGAGATGTTCCGTTTGCGCGCGATCGTGTCGACGCTTCCACGGTGGCCGCGATGGCAGTGATTGCCGGAGCCGTCCGCGAGGGAGTCAAGATTCCAGTGGGCATCAACGTGCTTCGCAACGACGCACGCTCAGCCCTTGCGATCGCAGCCGTGACCGGCTGTGACTTCATTCGGGTCAACGTGCTCTCGGGAGTGGCAGCCACCGACCAGGGTTGGATCGAGGGCGATGCGCCCACCCTGCTGCGTGACCGGGAGAATTTGGCTCCGTCCGTTCGCATCCTGGCTGACGTCTGGGTCAAGCATGCCCGGCAGTTTTCTTCTGATACGATCGGGCAAGCGATCGAGGAGACCGCCCTTCGAGCCGGAGCCGATGGCGTGATCGTGACGGGGTCTTCCACCGGTCGCATTGCCGATCAGGCTCGGATCCTCGAGGCCGCGAGCACGTGTGCCGAACACAAGATTCCGCTCGTGCTGGGAAGTGGCGTGTCTGCAGCCAACATGGAGTCGATTCCGCCAGGAGTGCTTTCGGGCGTGATCGTGGGATCAGATCTCAGAACCGACGGCAGAGCAGGGGCTCGAATCGACCCCAAGCGTGCCGCCCGCTGGCTTGCCTTGGCTCGCAAGCATGGCCTGGTTCGCAGGCAACCCACGCGGCGTTAATCGCGCACAGGCGCTTTGGGATTATCTTCGTCACCATTCACGCCAAAAAGATTGTCACTGTCGATCCGTTTTGCGAGCTGCTGATAGCTCGTCCAAGTGCCGCGCTCGGCCCAGGAATCGATGGCCCTGAGCAGGGCAAGATCGGTTTCATTTTCGAGTTCAAAGTAGGTGGCAAGCCCATTGGTCAGGATGTCGAGGTTTTTGGTCCCGAGCCTGTCGTCCGTGGAGCGCTTCCGGTTGAAGTACGACCGATTGTAATAGGTGTAGCTTGAGCAACTGTTGAAAAAGTAGATCTGGTACTTGCCGCGCGGAAGGTCAACATCGAGCCCTTCGAGCGACTCGATGGTTGGGATGCTGAGGTGGCTTCCAAGTCCGGAGTGGCCGTTGTAGATCAGCACCGCACTCTTCTCGAGGGCGCGCTTGTAGTAGAGGCGAAACGCCCGGCTTTGCTCGTCCGATCCCGTCTGGCCGAAGAACATGTGAATCCGGACCTCACCGCGGCTTGTGGACTTGGTCAGGCGCTCAAGCGTGTGCCCCGTCGAAAACACCTCGGGGTCGCGAACGAGCTTGAGTTGTTCTGCACCCTCGAGGCGCTCCACTGCGTAACCCATCCGGCGCAGGCCTGCGCGTGCCTCGAGGTAGTTACTGGCACTCAGGTCCCTGCTTTTGTCCGGATTGGCATTTGAGGCGGGGTCGTCCATGCCAAAGAACAAGCTGATGTCGATGGCGCCTGTGCGCGCATCTGCAAGGCGATGGTACTCGGGATAGCTGGTCTGGGTATTTTCGTCCCGTGTAAAGGCTCCCTGAATGCGGAGATAGTCCCTGCCTTCGACGAGCTTGCAGCGGGGGTTGTGCGGAGCGGGGGCCCAGAAGTACCAGAAGTCACCCTCGCCGTTGTAATGCGGATCGGTACAGGGGTTTTTAGCTCCCGTCAGGCTGGTATCGTAGATCGTATCCGGGTTGACCGGAAGAAAGGCTTCATGAATTCCCGTGGGTTGGTCAGTGAGACCCCGCACGGACTCAAGTAGGATCCGCCCAGTGTAGCGATATTTAATGACCTGGGTTCCCGGCGTCCGTAGCGAAATGGATTCGATGTGAATTTCGTGCTGACCCTTGGGGACGGCCTTCGCGGGAGTGACGCTCCAGGGTCCGAAGAGATGCTGCAGCTGATGTTCAACGGCACGCTCCGCCTGCTCCGGATCGGGTGCGGCCCACCGGGTGAGCTCGACCTCACCCGAAAATCGGTAGACCGCCTCAGACGATTTCGAACCGTAATAGGGGGCTCCAGCGGCCTGGGTGCAGGCCAGAAGGGGAAGCAGCAGTTTGATTGCTCGAGCCACAAGACAGCCCTCCTCCGAACCGGAGAAAAGTTGACGAAACTGATCGGGCTTTTATCGCCGAGCTACGCAATTTGCCAGCCAAAAGAAAGTCCTGCCGCGAGCTAGGCCAAGGGCTGGATATTCAAGCGAAACTAGTAGCCTACCAGACTTCGTTTGTCTTCGTCCCAGAGCCTGAGCCCCAGCGACTTGAGGCTCGCACGCAGGGTCATGGGGCGGACCGATTGGAACAGCGGCTCGGAGTTATGGCAGCGCTCGAGGTGGTAATTGGGGATGCGGGAGCTCAGGTGGTGGATGTGATGGAAGCCGATGTTGCCCGAAAACCACTGCAGCCACTTGGGGAGCTTGTAATACGAACTCCCGCGCACGGCGGCCATGAAGAAGTCCCAGTTTGGGTCCGTCTCCCAATAAGTGTCCTCAAACTGATGCTGAACGTAAAAGAGCCAGACACCAGCAGCCCCGCCCACGAGCAGGATCGTGGTCTGGATCAAGAGAAACGCTTTCAAGCCAAAGAGCGCGATCAACCCGGCAAACATCAGGGCCACGCTCAGGTTGGTCCAATGCACTGAGAGTTTTTCACGGCGGGGCGCTTTGGGGCTCACCACGCGGTGAAGAAAAAAGAAGAGCACCAGCGGTCCGATGCCGAACAAGACCAGCGGATTGCGGACCACTCGGTAGGCGATCCGCTTGAGTGGCGGCGACGCCCGATATTCACTTACGGTCAGGGTCCAAATGTCACCGATTCCGCGGCGATTGAGGTTGCCCGAGGTGGCATGGTGGAGTGTGTGCTCCCAGCGCCAGTGACGATACGGGGTCAGGGTGAGAAGGCCAGTGAGTCGCCCCAACATATGGTTGGCGGCCTGCGACTTGAAGAACGAGCCATGGCAGCAGTCATGAAACAAGATGAAGGTACGAATCAGGAGACCACCTGCCAGAACGGCAAGCGCAAAGGTCAGCAGCAGCGAGATCTTGAGACTGAAGTACATCAGCACCCAGGTGCCGATAAAAGGCACCACTGTGTTGACCACCTGCCAGCATGCTCGCGGAATAGAGGGTTGCTGATAACGGGCAACCACTTCTTTCCACTGGGATTGAGTCGTCACTTAGGAGTGATGCTCGTCGTGATGCTTGTCTGAATTCTGGTCTTCGGGCTTGGAAGGCGAATCCGAGGGTCCTTCAAGGCCCTTTTTAAAGGCATGAAGACCCTTTCCAAGTGCGCTCCCGAGTTCCGGAAGGCGACGGTGCCCGAAGAGCAGGACCACGACGAGGAGGATGATCAGATGACCCAGGCTAAGACCAAACATAGGCTGACATTCCTTTCAGGGCGGCCGTACCGCCAGATAACATAATATTTCTTATCGGACGCTAAACGAATACAGGTTGGCGGCTCCCGAAACGACATAAAGACGCTTCTGGCTTCGATCATACGCCAGATTTCCAGAAAACCCCGACTGGTAGCCCGCATTCCAGCGATCCGCCAACTGGCCGGTCTTCTTGTCCAAGGCATACAGGTACTGGTGCGTGGAACCCACGAGCACCCAGCGCTCGGTCAAGATCGGCTCACTGGGAACGCCGTCATCGATTTCGAATTTCCAGAGCACCTTGCCGCTCAGCTTGTCGATCGCTCGGACCCATCCATCGGACGAGCCCAAGTACAGGATGTCGCCCTCGATCACCACCGAGCGACTGGCGCCCGAATCGATCTTCCAAAGCGTCTCGAGGCTTCCTTTTTTCAGGGCGTGGAGCTCGCCATCATAGGAGCCCACATAAAAGACTTCGCCATCCAGCACCGGGCTTGCGTCGACGTCGGCGAACTTCGCCCGGGTCGAAAGTCTCCTCTCGCTCTTGAGCCTGCCGTCCTGTGCGTCAAGCGTGACCAGGTAGCCGTCACTCATCCCGGAGACCACTTCCTTGCCGTCGGTCCAGGGCTGGGATGCGCCATGAACGGTCGAGCTTCCGGCGGTCTTTCGGCGATAAGCCCAAAGACCGCGGCCGGTTGCGAGCTCAACTGCATGGATCACATCATCCGTTGAGGTGACATAAAGTCGGCCGCCCAAAAGGGTGGGTTTCGAGAGCTTGGGGTTCTTGGTCTCGTAGCGCCAGGTCACCCGGCCCGTCTCGGCATTGACGCAGTAAAGGTAGCCGTCAGATCCGCCAAAGTAGACCATGGGTCCATGCAGAGTGATCTCGCTTGCCACTCCTCCCGTCACAGGCAGCACCCAGCGAATGGCGCCGCCCAGCTCGGGGTAGAGCGCGACCAGACCTGCCTCGGTGGTCCCAAAGATCAGGGTATTTTCCCAAACGACTGCGTTGGATTGCTCCACTCCCCTCTCGCCTGCCTCCGTCATTCGGTTGCGGGTCGAGAGGCTCCACTCGCGTTTGAAGACGGGCTTTTCAGCACGAAAGCCATGATGCAGATCGGTGCTTGCGCACGAAACCAGCAGGGAGGTGCAGGCGATCAGGCCTTGGGCAAGGAGTCTGCCTTTGCCGTTCACAGTGACTTCCAGTTCTCTGCCGTGCGGCCGGCGTCCGAGTTTGCAAACTCTTTGGCAACGGCATCGTAGATCTTGACCGCTTCATCGCGCTTGCCGAGCTTGTCGAGCAGTCTTGCGCGGGTGAGAGCGAGCTCGGCCTTGAGGTGCGGGAGTCCAAGCTTTTGTGCGCTTTCGATCGAGGCCAGAGCGTCGGCCGACTTTGCTTCGCGCTCAAGCGCAAAGGCCCGGGCGTAGCGGGCGAAAAGCTTTTCTCGAGCCTCCGTGGCCGCTGAATCCGCCTGTTCGTAGCGGGCAAGCAGCATCAGCGACTCCCAAGCGGCGCTGGTGCCGGCAAAATCCTTGGCTACCTTTTCGAGGGCCGCAATTCCTGCCGGAGACTCGGCTCCGAGCTTGCGGGCTTCGTACAGGGCGCCCGCGGCTTTCTTTGCGGTCTCGTGACGGAGGGTGTTTTGCACCCCCAGCGCCCCGGAGATCGCAAGGATGGTCAGAAGGACGATCAGGAGGCGTTTGCGGTGGGCCAGAATCCAGTCCATTACATGGGTCGTCGGAGTAGCAGTCGTTTCGGTCATGCTGGATTTTTAGAGAACTCTCGCGGGGTTGTCAAAACCTTAGGCGGCAGTTACGCTCAGTGCCAGAGGGGGCGGCTGGCGTGGCTCAATCACAAAGGAACTCGGTTTTTGCTGTTTTTGGGGCGCTGCTCTTCCTCCTGCTGCTCGGAGGGCGCGAGGCGTATGCCCGTGATCTCCAGGGACGAGTTGGGGTGGGTTACAACTCGCAGTTTGCCAATTCGGCCGTCGACTCGCCTGTTCCGGGCTTGAGCGTCAAGTACGCGCTCAGTCGCGATCTGGCCGTAGAGGCCGTGGTCGGAATGCGGACCTCCTCGCCCACGAACACGGTTTCCGGCGTCAAGCTCTTCAAGAATCTCTTCATCGAGACCAATCTCAACTTTTACATGGCTCTGGGCGGCGCCGTACTTGCCGCAAACGGCAACTCGGGTGTTGAGCTGATCGGGACCCTGGGGGCTGAGTTCTTCATTCCGGGGCTTGAGAGCCTTGGGTTTTCGTTCGAGGCCGGGGGCGGGCTGCACAACCTGACCAACGACTCCTTCTCGTTCCGCACACTGGGGGCAAGCTTCGTTGATGCCGGCATGCACTTTTATTTCTAGCCGTTGGATTCGGCTCTGGGCCTTCGCGCTTTTGATCCTCACGGCCACTCCGGCCCTTGCGCAGGAGCCAGAGACGGGCGCGTCATCGACGCCGCCGCGCACCCAGCAGCCCGAGGAGCCCGAATTCAAGGAAACTCCTTATACGGGCTACGGTGAGTTCAATGAGCAGGAAGATGAGGACGATGCTTCGCGCTTCTTTCAGTTTGGAAGATTTTTTGGCGTGAGCATCGGGTCGGGCTTCAACGGGGTGACCGGTAATCGTGGTCTCCTGTATCAGGGCGGCACGCCGGTCGTGGACTTCAAGCTGATGTACTGGTTTGACTTCAACTTCGCGCTTGAGCTCGGTCTCACCACTGCAACTCACTTCTACGACAGCACCTCGCGAGGCCACGCGGATATCACCCTCACCCGTGTGGGTGTGGATCTCCGATATTACCTGCCCATGCAGGACCTCTCGGCTCCCATTACCTTTGCCAATCCCTACCTCTTGCTCGGCGCCGGGACGATCTCCAAGCAGGAGTCCCTGCGAACCCAGGGCGTGGTCGAGAGCGATACCGGAGTGGGCCTTGCCGTGGGCGGGGGCCTGGAGTTCACTGTTTCGCCGCGAAAGATCTACTTTGGAATGGCGGCCAAGTACCAGTTCGTGACCTTCAAAGACACGTACACGACCGAGTTTCAGTCCGACAGCATCCCCATCACTGACCTTACTGGCGGCTTTTATACGCTTCTGGGGAGTGTTCTCTTTACTTGGTAGTTGCGTAAAATCCTTGAATACCTGTTTGGTTCTTGGACACTTTGGGGCTCTGCCGGCCCTTTAAAGCCTAGTGATTTCA
>CAIOHW010000353.1 GCA_903858195.1 Oligoflexia bacterium
CCAACGAATTCGGTGAAGCCTCAGGGGGCCTGCACCTCTCGGCCCTCTCGGCAGTGGGGCTTGCGCTCTTGATGGTTTCTGCCGTCGTGCAACTGGGTGCGCGCCTGGTGTTGAAGCGAAAGCAGGGGGTGGCATGAACGCCTGGCGCAGGTGGAAGAATCGTTTGATGCTCGCCCTCCTTGCCGCTCTTGCGGCCGTAACGGTGATGCCGCTTTTGGCAATCACGTTCTACCTCATCTCGCAGGGGGCTTCGGCGCTCGATCTCGCGTTCTTCATCGAAGCCCAAAAGCCCGTGGGTGAGCTGGGCGGCGGCATGGGACACTCAATTGTCGGAAGCCTGCTCCTGGTAGGGAGCGGGGCATTGGTAGGGATTCCACTTGGTCTTGCCTGCGGGATTTATCTGGCTGAGTACGGGGATCGCGAGAGGCTTGCGCCTTGGGTGCGATCTGCACTCGAGCTTCTTGCATCGACTCCGAGCATCCTGATTGGCGTCTTTGTCTACGTGCTCGTGGTCGTACCCATGAAGGGCTTTTCTCTGGGGGCCGGAGCCCTCTCGCTTGCCCTCATCCTGCTGCCTTTGGTGGCTCGTACTTCAGAAGAGCTTCTCAAACTCATTCCTTCACACCTGCGCGAGGCAGGCCTTGCGCTGGGTATTCCCCGCTGGAAGGTGGTGCTCGGTGTGGTGCTGCGATCGGCGAGGCCTGCGATTCTGGCAAGCCTGATTCTTGCCGTGGCAAGGATCGCGGGCGAGACGGCGCCACTGGTGTTCACTGCCTTTGGAAATCCGAACTTTTCGCACTCGATGGGCGGACCTATTTCGGCGCTGCCCCTCCAAATCTACACTTATGCCATCTCGCCTTTTGATGAGTGGCACCGCATGGCGTGGGCCGGAGCCCTGCTTCTTGTGGGTGCCGTCCTCGTTCTGAACCTCGTCACCCGGATTGCAGGAGGCTCGCATGATCGCGGCAGTAGTGACTGATCAAGAAGGGACCGATGGGCGCACTCCCGTCGAGCTCGAAACAAGAAGGCTCGAGGCGTACTTTGGTGCCCACCGCGCGCTTCACGGGATCTCGCTTGCCGCGCGAAAGAACGAGCTCCTGGCCTTGATCGGCCCCTCGGGCTGCGGCAAATCGACTTTCATCCGCTGTTTGAATCGGCTGCACGAGGAGACCCCCGGAGCGACGACGCGCGGAGAGGTGCTGCTTGAGGGCGAGCCGATCTATGGCAAGGGAGTGGACCCGGTGCAGATCAGAAGGAGGATCGGCATGGTCTTCCAACGGCCCAATCCTTTTCCAACCCTGAGCATCTACGAGAACGTGGCAAGTGGGCTCATGCTCGCGGGAACCCGTCGGCGCTCCCTGCTTGACCCCGTGGTCGAGAAGTCGCTCAGGCAGGCGGCCCTCTGGGACGAGGTCAAAGACCAGCTCGACCGGCCCGGAACCCGTCTTTCGGGAGGCCAGCAGCAGCGGCTCTGCATCGCCCGCGCGCTTGCCGTGAACCCGCCAGTCCTCCTTATGGACGAGCCGACGAGCGCGCTTGACCCCGTTTCGACTGCCCGAATTGAGGAGCTTTTGGTTGAACTCAAGCGATCGGTCACCGTGGTCATGGTCACGCACAACATGCAGCAGGCGGCCCGAGTGTCGGATCAAACGGCTTTTTTTCTGATGGGAGAAATGGTGGAATCAGGAGCGACAGACCAGCTCTTCACCAATCCGCGCGATTCGCGCACCGAGCAGTACATCACGGGCAGGTTCGGCTGAACGGCGAGGAAAATGGGGGCGCATGATGGAACGGCAGATCGACTCTGACATCCGGGAACTCAAAGAGCTCATCCTCACGATGGGTGGGTGTGTTGAGAAGGCCATTGAGGAGGCAACCCAGGCGCTGATCCTGCGTGAGCCCAAACGATTTGCACTCGTGTTTGAACAAGAGGCCAAGATCAATGAGCTGCACATCCGGGTGGATGACACCTGCGTTCGCATCATCGCCAAACAGGGCCCGCTTGCTGCCGACCTGCGCTGGGTGATCGCGAGCATCAAGATCAATACGGACCTAGAACGTATGGGCGACCAGGCGGTGAACATCGCGCATAACGGGGCGCGGTACCTGACCGAGCCTCCGCTCAAGCCTCTGATCGACCTGCCGCGCATGGCTCAGCAGGTGCGCGAGATGGTGCGCGGCTGCCTCGATGCCTTCGTGCGGAAGGATCTTGCGCTTGCCGAGCAGGTGATCTCCAAGGATGACGTCGTGGATGGGTACAAAAACGAGATTTTCGACGAGCTACGCAACTACATGATCAAGGATCCGCTCTCTGTGGAGCGCGCCTTGAACCTCATTCTCATTGCAAGAAACCTCGAGCGACTGGGCGACCATTCGACCAATATTGCCGAAGACGTGATCTACGCCCTCACGGGGCGGGACATCCGTCATGGGCACGTGAGCCTGGACCAAATTCATGCCGAACTGCATTCCCACACGCAGGGCAAGAAGGTGACCCCATGATTGCCCCCGCCGTCAGAGTCCTGGTCGTTGAAGACGAGCAGGACATTCAAGATTTGCTCGTGCTGCACCTCAAGCGTGAGGGTTTCGATGTGACAGCCTGCTCGGATGGGGCCAGTGCCTGGAGGAAGCTGAGCGACGAGAGCTTCTCGGTCGTACTGCTCGACTGGATGCTTCCCGGGGGCCTTTCGGGCATTGAGATCGCCCGCCAGATCCGGGAGAGAAAACGCTCGGACTCCATGAGCGTGCTCATGCTCACAGCCCGAGTGGCGGATGCCGACATCGTGGCGGGGCTTGAGGCGGGAGCTGACGACTACGTGGCCAAACCCTTTGAAATGCCCGTGCTGCTCGCGCGCGTGCGGGCCCTCATTCGGCGCTCGCGCTGGGTTCAGGAGTCGTCCGAGGGTTCGACCCAGCAGGCGGGCGCAAAGGCGCCTGCCATGTCCCAACCCGGAGGCGAGGTGATCCGGATCGGTGAACTCGAGCTCGGAGTGGACTCGCACGAGGTGAAGTTCAGAGGCAGGCTCCTGGATCTCACTCCCTACGAGTTCAAACTGCTGCACGCCCTGATGCGCAATGCCGGCAAGGTGCTTACGCGTGATCGACTCATTGACCAGATCCAGGGGTCTGGGGTGAGCGTGGTCGATCGTGCGATCGATACGCATGTGTTCGGGCTTCGAAAGAAGCTCGGGAGTGCCGCCGACTATGTCGAGACTGTACGAGGAGTGGGTTACCGTGTGAGCCCGCCCTCGGAGCGCGGCCGGTAGACGGCAGGAAGGCGGGCGGCAAATGGGCTGGCTTTTCAAGGAAGCTGAGGAGGGTGCGGGTGCGGCTGAGTTCCGCCAGAAGATTACCGAGCTCGAAGGTGCCCTTGCCACGAGTGAGGCAAGTTTCCATTCGCTCGTTGTGGCGTTTCCCGAGCCCGTCTGGATTCTGGATTCAGCGCTGAAGCCCCTGCACTGGAATGAAGCCCTCGTTCAGCTCTCGCGTAAGGAGTCCATGCCCGAAGGCGAGCTTCGGGGCCTGAGTGTCCATGCGTGGTTCAGGGAGCCTGTCGTGCATGCAGCACTCGAGCAGGGGCTTGAGTCCCCCCGTCGCGTCGAGTTCGAGACCGAAGGAAAACACTTCGACCTTTCCTGTTCACCTTACCGGGCCGATGGAAAAGTGGCCGGCGTGATCGCAGTCTTTCACGAAGTGACGCTTCTCAAGCGCGCTGAGCAGGCGAGGGTGGATCTCGTGGTGAACGTCTCGCACGAGCTCAGGACGCCCCTCACCGCCATCAAGGGTTTTGTGGATACCCTGAAGCAGGATCTCGAAAGCGGTCGCTGGGAAGGGGCGTTTGAGTATGTCTCGGTGATCTCGCGAAATGCCGATCGACTGATGGCGCTGATTCAGGACCTGCTCCTTCTTTCGAGGCTTGAGTCGGGGGCTGATACCCTTTCATCCGAATCGGTTTCGACCCGAGAACTCACCGACAAGGCCCTCGTGGGGCTGAGACCGATCCAGGAAAAGCTCAGTCACCGGGTCGAAGTGCAGGTGGAGGCGCCCACCGTGCGGGGTGACCCGCTCCGGATCGAACAGGTGCTGGTGAACCTCGTGGGAAACGCGCTGAGGTACGTTCCCGCCTCCAGTGGCCCGATCCGGGTGGTCTGGCGCGAGGAAGGTGCCTCGGTCGTGCTCGAGGTCGTCGATCAGGGGCCTGGGATTCCGGCCGAGCTCCAGCCGCGCATCTTTGAGCGCTTTTATCGGGGGGATGAAGGCCGTTCACGCGACATGGGCGGCACAGGTCTTGGGCTTGCCATCGTCAAGCACATCCTCATGCGCCATGGCGGGAGTGTGGAGCTGGAGAGCGCGGCTGGACGCGGCTCGCGCTTCATTTGTCGTTTTCCGAAGTAGATTTGGCAGTTTTCAGGGAGTTTGGAATGGAGCGGGTGAAGGGACTCGAACCCTCGGCCTCGACCTTGGCAAGGTCGCGCTCTAGCCAACTGAGCTACACCCGCATTCCAAAAGGAGTCACCGTGTTACACACCAATGACGCCGGGGTCAAGCTCGAGTTTGTCGGCTTTTTGAAACGGGTTTTTTGGGCGGGCTTTTGGGCTGAATGGGGTAGGTTCAAGACATCATGAAAATCTACACCAAGGGCGGAGATCAGGGACAAACCGGGCTTCTGGGCGGGCAGCGGGTGCCCAAGGATCACCTGAGACTCCACACCTACGGGACGTTCGATGAACTGAACGCCACCGTAGGGATGGTGCTTGCCGATACAGGGCTTCCGGAGGACTCGCAGGTGCGCGAAGCGCTCTCGAGGGTTCAGAACGAGCTTTTCCAGCTCGGAGCGGAGCTGGCAACGCCTCCCGGAAAGACGGTTTCGATGAAGTTGATCGACTCAATCGATATTGATCGCCTCGAGGATGAGATCGACCGCATGGAGGGCAGGTTGGATCCGCTCAAGAGCTTCATCCTGCCCGGGGGCTCCCGGCCTGCAGCAAGCCTGCATCTTGCGCGCACCGTTTGCCGGAGGGCCGAGCGTGAGCTCGTGGTGCTCCATCGCTCGGAGCCTGTCAGGACCGAAGTTCTGGGGTACGTGAACCGCCTGAGCGACTACCTGTTCGTGGCGGCAAGGCTGGTGAATCACGAGCTGAAGGTGCCGGATTCGCCGTGGGTTGCCCCGAAACTGGTTCCCTAGGGTGTGCATGGGCTTGAGTCCAACCCCATGGGCGCAAGCTTTGACTACGCCCGCGAGTTCAAGAAACTCAATTTGAAGGCAGTCAAAAAGGACATCGAGAAGATCCTCACCACTTCGGTCGAATGGTGGCCTTCGGACTACGGCAA
>CAIOHW010000354.1 GCA_903858195.1 Oligoflexia bacterium
CAGCTCAACGAGGCGCTGGGACTCGAAATCCCCGAAGGTCCCTATGAAACGATCGGGGGCTTCCTGCTCCAGCAGTTCGGACGGATACCTGGCCCGGAAGATGAGATCCACTACGACACGCCGCAGGGAAAATTCAGGTTCATCGTTCAGCGCGCCAATCCCCGCGCCATCCAGGCAGTGATCCTGGAGAGGCTCTCCCCCGTGTCAACCGACTGACGCTCTCTCAATCCGCCTTCGCGCTCTCCCCTTTCGAAAGGAAATTCCGTACAATCGGGATCAGGCCGCAGGAAGGGGCCCATTGAATGCGCAAGTCAGTGCTGATCGTGGATGATGTGGCCTTTGTCCGAAAAACACTCGCGGCCATCCTGCACGAAAACGGATTTGAGGTGGTGGGCGAAGCTGCAAGCGGACCGGATGCCATTGAGCAGTACCAGCGGCTGCGTCCCGAACTCGTCACCATGGATATTGTCATGCCCAGGATGAGCGGCATCGAGGCTACCCGAAAGATCATCAAGGAAAACCCTGAGGCAAGGGTGGTCATGATCTCGGCAATGGGCCAGGAAACGCTCGTGATGGAGTCCATCCATGCCGGAGCCCGCGACTACATCCTCAAGCCTTTCAGTGCTGATGAGGTGGTCCGCACCCTCACGCACTGCCTTGAACACCATCGTGCATCGGGACTTGGTGCACACAGGCACTCCAGGGAGCACAAACTGGGATGAACTTCGAATTCGACTTCTTTGGAATCGACCGTCTTTACAGCATTCCCCTGGCCGATGGATCAGGCGAACTCCCGGACTGGATCGTGGTCCCGCTGCAAAACCATCGCCGCAGCTGGCTGATCCTGGGCTGCAAGCGTGAGGAATGGAGCGATGAGTCTGCCGCACTCGAACTTGCAAATCTGATTGCAGCTCGCAAGCTCGCCGACTGCGATGGACTGGCTCTCGGAACTCCGCAGTGGATGAACGAGCTTCAGAGGCGCCAGCTTCCGGGGTGGATCGGTCTGGCAGAAGAGAGTGGCGAAGGCCGCTGGGCCAACGGAAAGCTTCCGGTTTTTCGCTGGTACCTCGTGCCTGAAAACAGGACCCCGGGGGTGAACTGATGCTCGGCTGGATCTTCTCGCTGGCAAAGTGGACGATCTTTGCACTCGTGATCCTCGTGATGGGGCATGTGATCGAGTGGCGAAACCGCACGATTTCGGACCACATCAAGACCACGCTTTCGCACTTTGATCTTGAGCAGCCCCGGGCTCTGGAGCGGATGCAGCGGCTCGCCCGGGAGCGGATCTCCAAAGAAGAACGGGCCCGCCTGGACAGGATCCTGTCCGGGCAGACCCGAAACTGAGAAAGCTTTACAGGCGAGGGCTCAGCGGCGGCTGAGCAGTGCTGCGCCAGCGTGGGCCTTGACCGCAGGGCTCTTGCCCGAGTCACGGACGCCAGTGCCGGCGGGGACCTGTTTCAAGACCATTTTTCCGCAGGCAAGCATCTGGGGCTTGAGCTGGCCCGTTTCGCCGAGCTTCACACCCCCCCAAAGGTTGCTTGCGTTCGCACCCGAGGTCGAAGCCAAACCACCTGCCACCACGAGCATCAACATCCACTTGCGCATTTTCCATCACCTCTCTGGGGTGACACTAGAGCAACAGTGGTGCCAGTCAGACACATGGCTAAATGTCTGATTTTATTAATGTAAAATGAACCCGCCGGGGGTGTGTCAGTCGAGATCCCGAGCAGGTGTAAACAAGTTTTACAGTCTGGAGGCCTAAATCAGGGGTTGCCGGAGGCCTTGGGCTTGCCCCCTACCGCGGCTCCCGCCCCTGCCGACTTGGCGGCCGACGTGGAGGTGCCCGAGCCGGTGCCGGCCTGGGGCCTCTTTTCCTTCCTGTTATTCATGCATGGACAGCCCGTTTTCCCGGGGGCGTTCTCCACGGCAAAGGCCTGAACCCCGGTGAGCAGCGCCGCTGCAAGCACGAGCCGAAGGATGTACGGTTTTCTTTCCATGTTAAGCCCCTCAGAAGCTGATCGGCTCGACGCCGGCCCGCCTTGAGGCGGTCGTCTCGCCGGATCCATTCGCCACTAGAATGACAGATTCACGCCCGCAGGCCTGATGATCTCAAGCAGGTTCTGGAAGGCGCTCGTCACCTGGAGGGCGACCTTCTGGCCTGCCGAGCTGTCGATCTTGTCGATCTCCCCGCTGTTCTTGTAGGACACCCGGATTGCTCCGAGCTTCGGATCGCTGATCTCCACGGGCTTGGAATTTTCGTTGTACTTGAAATCGAGCCGGCGCTTGTCCTGGTCCACGAGCGAGCGAATGCGCCCGTTCGAATCATAAAAAAGGCTTACACCCTTCTTGGAAGAGTTGCGGGCAAGCTCAAGGTTGCCGCGCGCATCGTACTTGAACTCCGACCACGAAGTGGCCTTGGAGCCCGTCTTGCCTTTCCTCACGACCTTGGCGACCTTTCCGGCCGTCTTGTCGTAAGAGAGCTCAGTGATCTCGTACGGCGACTCCTTGCGCACCACACGCCCCTTTGAGTCATAGTCAAAGCGCGTTTCCTCGCTGCCGCGCCTGATCAGGACCGGCAGTCCGCAGCATTCGTTGTAGGTGGTCTCGGTTCGATCGTCATCCGACACCATGACCATCTTCTGGGTCCAATCCTCGCCATCCGCCTTGGTCTTCTGAAAGTACTCATAGCGTACAGCCGTTGCCGAGCCCTGCTCGGGAGCCTTGGACTTGACGATCACGGTGAGATGCCCCTTGTCGCGCGGATCAAACTCGTAATCGTAGTCGGTGCGGGTGCCATCACGTTCCTTGAGGCCCTTGACGCTCCCAAATTTGTCGCGCCCGTAATACTCGACCTGGAGCACGGTCTTGTCGCCATATCCAATCTCAACCAGGTTGTGCTGCCCATCGGCGCTGTACTTGTATTTGTAGACGTTGCCCTCGGCATCCTTGGACTGGGCAAGCTCGCCCGACGGGTTGTAGGAATAGGACGCCTGCTTGCCGTTTTCGCCCTGGATCTGCTCGAGCAGACCGCGTGAGTTGAAGCTGAAGAACATCTTGCGGTTGAAGTTGTCGACGAGCTTTTCGATGCGCCCGTCCTTGCCATAAGTAAAATCAATCGAATTGCCGTTGCGGTCCTGGACGCGCGTCAGCCGGCCCTTGGAATCAAACCGCTCCAACTTGCCGTTGTCATATGCACGCTGGTAGCCGTCCTTGGTGCGGGTCAGAGTCTGGTAGGCAAAGCGATTGCTGAGCAGGACGGCACCCACCGGGAGCTCCCTGGACTTGATCTTTCCCTGGTCAACGAGCGTCTGCCATTCATCGTTTCTGAAAGTGGCATCCGTGCGCAGCTGCTGCTTGTAGTCGTCGTACAGTTTCTGGGTACCAAAACGCCCCGAGTCCTTGACCGCATCTGCGATGGTCTTGATCGCGGCATCCAGATCGGAGGCCTTGATGTTGGCCGGAGTGAAACGATTTTCGGCACCACCGCCGTACTCGCTCACAACGACACTGCCATCGGCAGAGACGCTGAGGCGAACTTCATACTCGTTGCCCCATCCGGGCCCGAAGATGCCCGAGTAGCTCGTCTTGGAGTTGTAGACGCGCTCCATCTTGGGCTCGAAGCCTCCCTGATACATGATGTCGGTGTAACCCCTGAAGAAGTTGCCGTTCTTGAGGCTGACGTTTGCTTCAGCGCTCAGTGAGAGCACGAGGAGGGATGCTGAAAGAATCTTGGATCTCATGGCCATCGGGGCTCCATCCCCTCTTGGTGTGGACGAAAAGTTCGAGTCAGACCTCGACCTTGATCACCCTCATGATGACAAAAAAGCCCACGAGCTCCAACACGAGAATGGCCATCAGCACGACCCAGCCGACTGGTGTCGTCAACAATGGCTCCATGAACTCAGGATCCGACTGCGAGATCACCACACCCAATACGGGCGGCACGGCCATGACGATCATGCCCTGATAAAACCCCTGAGCCGTCATGGCAGAGATCTTGGCTTCGATCTTCACTCGCTCGCGGATGGTGATCACAATCGTGTCGAAGGTTTCCGACAAATTTCCGCCGGTCTCCTTGAGGATATTGATGGCCGTCACGAACATCTCGACGTCCTCGGCAGGCATCCTCCTGGCGAGGTTGTTGAAGGCCTCCTCCAGCGTCACACCGAGCTTGTTCTCGTTCATGACGAGCCCGAACTCCTGCTTCATGGGATCGGGCATCTCCTGGATGACGAGCCCGAGAGC
>CAIOHW010000355.1 GCA_903858195.1 Oligoflexia bacterium
AATCCTTTTCGGCGGGAATGGCAAATCCGCCACGCAAGGCTAGCGGACCACGAAGTTTTTCGAGCGGAATCCTGAGTTGGACCTTCTCGACGCGGTCGGGCTGGCAGGCGAGGGCTTCGACCGTCACTCGCGCGGTGCGGCCCGAAGGCCGGTTGAGAGCATCACTGACGAGCAGCCGTGCGTTCCGGGCGGGCAGCACCTCGGTGCCCTTCACGAATCCGGAGTCGGCAATCCAGAGATAGGAGAGCTTGAGCCACTGGCGCTCGGAGCCGAGGCCCTTGGAGAACTTGGCAAACCAGGCGCCGGGAATTTCGGCCGGAAACGAAAAATGACACCAGTCGCCTCCCGAGGCGAGCGGGCAGCGCTCGCGATGCGGACAGGGCCCCCACTGGAGACACGGGGTATTCTTCGAGAAGAAGATCCCGAAGCTGGCTCAGCGACTGCGAGGTGTTTTTGGCCGCGGGTTCGATGGCGAGGATCCCGGCACGAGGATTCTTTTCGATCAGCGATGCGATGCCCTCAGGCTGGTGGTCACGTCCTTCGTTGAGCACATGTCCCAGCAGGTAGAGGTCTGCGCTCTCGGGGGCGCGGGCATGGGCTTTTGCCCAGTCCTGCCAGCGGGCGGTCTGCACGGTGGTGCGCACTTTGCCCCGGAGTTTTGGAAAACCGTCGCCCAGCGCCTGCAGGAGCTCAGCTCCCTCGCGAAGCACGATGGGCTGAGAGTCGACGGCTGTGATGTGGATCTCGGGGAGCTCTTCAACGTTTTCGAAGAGCCACATCACCAGGGCGATCGAGGCCGTCAGCGGGCCTGCTCCGAGATCGACCACCGAGAGTGAGCCCTTTTGCGCGGCGGCCTTCACGGCCTCGAGAAGAAAGGCACGATGGCGGTCAAACACCGCCACGAACTTGGCAGCCTGGAGGGGCAGGAAGTAGAGCAGGTAGCCCGAGCGAAAGCGGGGGTGTTCAAAGTACCGGCTCAGGGCTCGGCCTCGGTCCTGGGTGAAGATCTCCGAGAGCTCATCGATTCCCTTGAAGAAGAAATGGGCATCGTCTTCGTTGAAGGGCTTTCCCTTCCAACTCTCCTTGGGACTATACTGGTCTTTAACCCACTGCGTCAGGCGCTGGTCCATGAACCATTTCCAGGTCTTTGGAAACTGCACGGGAGTGGGAAACTCCACCGGAAACGGGACTTGGGACATAGGACTGACATGTTACACTCAAACTCGGGATGAAGCCTAATCCGAGTTTCGAGAAGCTCGATCTCACCAAGACCCTCTGGAAGACTGAAGGACGCCGGCACTGGCAGTTCTACTGCCCGTTGTGCAGCGTCACCCGCAGGATCACCCTTCACCCTCGGCCGCAGCCCCGGCATCTCGTCCAGGTGGGAATCGCGTCTGCCTTCGTGACCATGCTGGCCTGGCCGCTGTTTGGCCTGAAGGGGCTCGTCGTGTTCATCCCGCTATGGGTCGGATTCGAGGTCCTCTATCGCATGCGGGTTCGTGCAGAAATCAGCTGCCACGCCTGCGGATTCGACCCCTATTTGTATCTATCGGATATTCCTCGAGCCCGTCGCAGCGTAGAGGAGTTTTGGAAGCAGAAAATGCCTCCGAAACAGCCTGAACCGCCTGTCGCTCCTTGACAGGGTGAGGGCCCCGACCTAAGCCAAGGGGCATGTCAGTCAATAAAGTGATTTTGCTGGGACGTCTCGGCCAGAACCCCGAAGTGCGCCACACGCCTTCAGGAGCATCGGTCGCCAACTTCAGCCTCGCCACCAACGAATCTTGGATGGACAAGAACGGGCAGAAGCAGGAGCGCACCGAGTGGCACCGCATCGTGGTCTGGGGCAAGCTTGCCGACCTCTGCGGACAGTACCTGACCAAGGGCCGCCAGGCCTACGTGGAGGGTCGTCTTCAGACCCGCCAGTGGCAGGACAAGGACGGACAGACCAAGTACACGACTGAAATCCAGGCCCAGACGGTCCAGTTCCTCGGTGCAGGCACCGGAGCTGGCGCAGGCCAGGGAGCAGGCGGACCCTCGAACTACTCCGAGCCGCAGGGCATGGAAGTGGGACGCGCTGAGCCCTCCTTCACTGAAGACGATATTCCGTTCTGAGCGCTCGGATGCGTTCGCTCATCGTCATCCCGACCTATAACGAGATCGACAACCTGTCGCCGCTCATCGAGACGGTGCTTCGGGTCACGCCTGACTCGCTCCAAATTCTGGTCGTGGATGACGGATCTCCCGATGGGACCGGAGCCCTGGCAGATACGATTGCCGCTGCCCAGCCTCGCGTGCACGTGCTCCATCGTGCCCGTAAGATGGGCCTGGGCACTGCCTACGTGGCGGGGTTTCGCTGGGGCCTCGAGCAGGGCTTCGACGCGATCATCGAGATGGATGCCGACTTCTCACACGATCCCAAGTACCTGCCCACGATGCTCGAGAGACTGGGCAGCTACGACTTCGTGATCGGCTCGCGCTATGTGCCCGGCGGAGGCACTGTGAACTGGGGCCTGGGCCGCAAGATCCTGAGTCGGGGAGGGAGCCTGTACTCCCGCCTGATCCTTGGGGCCCCGATCCGGGATTTTACGGGCGGCTTCAACGGGTGGAAGCGCAAGGTGCTCGAGGCCGTCGACCTCGGGTCGCTGCGTTCGGACGGCTATTCCTTCCAGATCGAGCTCAAGTACCGCGCCTTTAAGCGGGGCTTTCGCTACACCGAGTTTCCGATCGTGTTCGAGGACCGCAAGGTGGGTAAATCCAAGATGAACCGCCGAATCGTCATCGAGGCGCTCGGCAGGGTCTGGAGCTTCCGCTTTCGTCCGGCGCGCCTTGACCGTAAGTCCCTCTCCTGACTAAACTTTCGCCAATGCTCCGAGCTTCATTGTTCCTGCTTGCAGGGGTCATCGTGGCGACTGAGGCTGTGGCCTCAAGCGTCGTCACCACCGCCATTCTGGTCGACAAAAAGACCAACACCCTGCAGGTGGCCGAATATCGCGACGGCGCATACAAGCCCGTCAAGAGCTTCCACGTCACTTTGGGCAAGGTCAAAGGCGACAAGGAAAACGAAGGCGACCTCAAGACTCCGGAAGGCATCTACACCTTCAAGAGCTACCTCACTCCTCCTTCGCTCAAGGCCAAGT
>CAIOHW010000356.1 GCA_903858195.1 Oligoflexia bacterium
CCTTTCTGGATGGCATCGAGGATCGCAGGGTTCTTGAAGAAGGTCTTCTCGTAGATCGCTTTCGAGATGCGCGTCAGGTCCTGGTAGATGATCCGGCCCGCGCCCATCGTGGTGTGGCCGACCTCGCTGTTTCCCATGATGCCGGGAGGAAGGCCGACCGCCTCTCCATGCGTGATGAGCTGGGAGTGGGGGTACTTGGCGAGCAGCTCCCGATAAAACGGCATGCGAGCATTTTCGATCGCATTGAAAGGCGAATGGGGGCCGATTCCAAAGCCATCGAGAACGATGAGGACTGCCTTTCCGGATTTCATCTACCCAAGACTCTAGCAAGGTTGCCCGGCGGCAAAAACCCCGCTGTTTCGAGGGTTTGAAAAAAGTCTTGCCAAGATATTAAATAAAAGTAATAAGCTAATGCATATGCAGACCGTCCCCTCATCGTTCGCAGCAGATGCACTCGAGGAGCTCAGGCCCCGGGCGCAGGAAGTCGCCTCGCTTCTGAAGGCCCTCTCGCACGCTGATCGTTTGTTGCTGCTCTGCGAGCTGGCCAGTGCCGAGGAGCGAGGCGGTCGGACGGTTTCGGAGCTGATGGCTTCGACCGGGCTTTCACAGTCGCTCACTTCGCAGTTTCTGGCGCGCCTCAAGGCCGAGGGCTGGGTGAGCGCGCAGCGCGAGGGACAGATGGTGCGTTATCGAATTCAAGACCCACGCATCGGTGCTCTGCTTGGCACTTTAAAGGAACTTTTTTGCAAACCCAGTAACCCGAAACCCAGTGGAGAATTGTCATGATCCCCTCAAACGAATTGATTTTGGATGTCCGTGAACTCGATGAATTCAAGGCCGAGCGCGTTCCGGGCTCCCTGCACCTGCCGCTTTCGCAGCTTGACGCAGTGGCCCCGGGTGTCCTCAAGCCTCTGTACGCCTGCAATTTTGTCATCATGTGCAGGAGCGGCAACCGGGCTAAGATCGCGACGGAGCAGCTTTTGTCGCGGGGCCTGCTTGCCGGCGAGAGGACCCAGGTCTTTCAGGGCGGCATCATGGAGTGGAAGCGCCAGGGCAGGCCAACCGAAGGTCAGTCGAGTGCAGGAAAGCTTCCGCTCATGCGCCAGGTCCAGCTGGGCGCGGGGCTTCTGACGCTCATCGGCGGGCTGCTCGCGTGGAAGGTCAATCCGAACTGGGTTTTTCTGCCGCTGTTTGTGGGCACCGGTTTGACGGTGGCGGGAGGCACGGGCTTTTGTGGCATGGCACTCCTGCTTCAAAAGATGCCGTGGAATCGGGAGACTCCTGCAAAGGCAGCCACCTGCGCTCCGGCGCGGATCTAAACCCAACTCCCGGAAGGAATCCTCCATGAATAAAGCACCTATCACCCAGATCAAACGTTTTGAGCAGATCATCCAGGATCAGAGCCAGCTCCCGCAGGGCTGGACAGTCACTCTGATTCAGAATGACGATAATCTCTGCTGGCTGCTCACCCATGAGCCGTCCAAGGAGGCAGTCTTCGTGGACCCGGTCCACGGAGACGAAGATGCCCTGGAGAAGATCATCGTCGATCTGCGGGCGCGTGGGGTCCGGGTGCTTGCCGTGATTGATACTCACACCCATGCCGACCACGTCACCTCTGCGCCCTGGCTCGCAGAGAAGACAGGAGTCCCGCTGGTCATGCATGAGCGCGCACCGAGCCGCCGGGTTCATCTCCGAGTTTCGCGCGATGTCGAGCTCTACAGTCATGCGGCACCGCTCAAGCTCCTCATTACCCCGGGGCACACGGCAGACAGCATCACTCCGATCTGGGGACCGTTTATCTGTGGCGCCGACACAATTCTCTACGGAGATACGGGTAGGGACGACCTTCCTGGCGGCGATGCGGGAGCGCACTTTGAAAGTCTCCAGAAGATCAAGGCATCGGCACGGCCCGAGATGGTGTTCCTGCCCGGCCATGATGCCGAGGGCCGGATCAGCTCTTGGAAGACGCAGCTTGAGGTGAATGCCGGACTCACGCAGCCCAAAGAGATCTGGGTACCTGAGGCGGCAGCCTACCGCGGACCTTCGCCCAGGTTTCTCAAAGAATCGCTCTTCGAGAACTTCAAGTGAGCGCAGTACTTCTGGTGGCAGGTTACGCCTCGGCAATCGCCGTTGGAGCGGTTCTGGGCGTGCTCGGCGCAGGGGGTGCGACGATCACGGTTCCGATCTTTGTCTACCTTTTCAGCATTCCTCCCAAAGTGGCAACGGTGCTTTCGCTTGGCGTGGTGGGCGGGGTCGGTCTGCTCGGAGTCATTCGTGCCTACCCAAGGCGTGAAGTCGACTGGGCATGGGCGGCCCGAGTGGCCGTGCCGTCGATGGCAGCGGTCTGGGGCACCCGGCGCTGGCTGGTGCCGCTCATTCCAGAAGGAGGAGACTTTGTGCTCATGCTGGCGTTCGCAGCACTCGTCTTGCTTGTCGCGCGGGCGATGTTGAAGGCCTCACGTGGCTTGGCCTCCCAGGCGCGTCCGATCTCCACCGCGCGCTTCATGGCAAGAGCCTCGGGTGTGGGTGTCGTGACGGGCCTTCTCGGTGCAGGCGGTGGCTTTCTCATCGTGCCCATGCTGACGGAGTGGGCAGGCCTTCCGTTTCGGACGGCCGCCTCGACATCGCTTCTCGTGATCCTCGCCAATAGCGCCATGGGGCTTTATAGCGGTTGGAGCCCTGCGCTCGCCCCATGGATGGCCAAGTGGGCGCTCTTCTGCGTGCTCGCCGCGGCCGGTCTCTGGGTTGGGGGACGTATCTCCTCACGTATTCCTGCAGAGGCTCTCAAGAAGGGCTTTGCCTACTTCCTGGTTGCGGTGGCTGCGGTGACCGTGGTTACGGAGCTGGTCGGTATTGCTCTGAATTGAGGCAGGAAAGGAACGAGAGGGGTCTCAGTCCAGTCTGCCTTCGATACCCGCAGAGACGGATCGCCTCGCCGTGCCGTACCCGGGTACTTCCTCGTAAACCCGATCCGCCAGATTTTCGATCCCGCCTCTCAATGCAAGTCTGGGCGAGACCTGCCAGCGAACTCCGGCATCGAGAAGTGTGTAGGATGAAATGAGCTCCGGCGCTGTTCCTGCTGATCGCGCGCCATGAAATCGAAGGTTCCCGACGAGATCAAGCCGGGAGGTGAGCCCGTAGCTCTCATTCACTGAGAGCTGCAGGCGCGGACGCTGGGGCAGGCGATCGCCAGTGATCTCGTCACGCGCAATGGCAAGCCAGGTCACCTGGCCCCGCATGTTGGATCTGCCCGTGCGCAGTCCGATCCGTGCCTCCGCACCTTCGGTTCGAGTGCGCGCCAGGTTCTCATAACCGGTGGGCGTAAACTGGATCTGCTCGCGAATCTGATTGGCAAAAACCCCAAGCGATGCTGTGAGCGAGCGACCTATCCACTCCACGCCCGCATCCAGCGACAGACTGCGTTCGGGCAGGAGCGAGGGGTTCCCTCCGAAGCCGCCCCCGAGATCGGCGTGCAGTTGGTAGAGGGAGGGAAAGCGCACCCCGGAGGCGACCGATCCACGAGCAAGCAGGCTACGGCTCAGCTGCATCCGGTGTGAGAGACCTGCGGTGACGGCAGAGCCCCGACCCATGGCTCCCGTCCAACGGGCAGTGACGCCGGTGCTCGAGTCTTTCCATAAGGGGAGTCCGTCCAGGGCCGCCCCGAGCGATCGGATCTGCTGGTCCAGGCCGGAGCGGACAGGGCCCACTCCGTCGTCAAAATCGGCCTCCTCGCGCTCGATCTCCGAAGAGATCGAGAAGGTTCCACCCGGCTCTAGTGTCCGGATGGCGGAGAGTTCTGCTTGGAGGCGATCACCGAAGTAGCGCTGGCTTCGAACTGCTCCGGTCGATGGGGGCGGATTCTCGTTCAGCCTGCGGGAAAGTGCGGCCCCTGTGGCGAGCCTCAACCCCCAGCTTTCACCTGCTTGCAGGTTTTGCACAAGGCTGGCCTGTAGAGCGCGCTCCCATGCCACATGGAATGGGTCATCGAGGGTGCGAACACCGTCAAAGGCATCGAGCTCGTTTCGAGCGAGTCCAAGCCTGAGGCTTGCCGAGGTCTCTCCGAGTGTCCCCCACGCACGCGATGCTGCGGCAGAGAGCGCGGTGGCCATGCGAGCGTCCGCTTCGGCACCCTTGCCGGTGCCTGTGGCCGCCGAAAATCCCTCAGACCGGAGTTGTTCGAGTCCAAATGAGTAGCGTATCCCGCTCCCTTCCCCCCGTTGGAAGGCCCCCGACCGCACGGTACCGTAGGATCCCACCGAAACGGCAGCGCTCGCTTGTGCCTTGCGAGTATAGATCCGAATCTCGGCAGGAGCTCCGTGGACAATCTCGATCCGTTCGATGGAGGCGGCACCCAGATTCGCAAAGTCGAACAGGCGGTCGGGATTCGCGGGATCGTTCACCTTGATGCCGTCCACCCGCACGATCGTCTGTCCCGCAGGCAACCCGCGAAAGTAGACCTGTGTGAGCTGGCCATTTCCTCCCTGAGAGACCAGCGTGAGACCCGCTTCATCCCGGAGCAGGTCGGCAACCGTACTGGCACCTCTCGAGCGAATGGCGTGGGCGTCGAGCACGCTGATCCGGGAGCCCGAGTCCATCAGACGCGTTTGGATGCGGGTTGAAGAAACCTCGAGTTCCGGGGTCTGGGTCTCGAAGGCCCGGGCATCTGCAAGGCCCGCGAGGCTCGCGATGAGCAGGGTTGCGGCCCTGATCGGGGAGTCAACCTTCGACATGGTAGGGATGCCCCGCATTGAGCGATGAAGCGCGAAAGAGCTGCTCGAACAGCACCACTCGAGCGAGCTCATGAGGTAGCGTCTGTGCGCCGAGCGATAGCACGCCGCGCACCTTCTTCTTCAGCGAGGGCGAGAATCCAAGCGAGCTTCCGAGTGCGAAGTGCACCGTGCCGAGCCCGTCGCTCGAGAGCCTGCCCAGGAGATCCGCCCAACCTTGTGTGCCCAGATTCTTTCCGCCTTCGTCGAGCAAATACAGGCAGGAACGGGTCGAAAGCCTGCCTTCCAGGAGTTCCTGCTCGCGCAGCTGTATGTTGTGCCTCGTGGCTTCGCTCTTGTCCGGGACGGTGATGGGCTTGAGCTCGAGCTCGGAGAGCTGGATGAATTTCTGTGAAAGCTTCAGGTAGTGGTCGGCAGCATCCCTGAGGCCTGGGCCTCGAAGCTTTCCAAAAGCGACGACTTCGACCCGAAGCATCGTACTGCTCCCCGTGGCCTGCGTGGCAGGTCAGTTGGCGCGGCTTGCGGCCGGGCCGTAGAACTCCGATGGGATCGCCACGCGTGGAGCATCCGCCCAGAGGCCTTCGATGTCGTAGTACTCGCGAAGCGCGTCCTGGAAGATGTGCACCACCACATCGCCGTAATCCATCAGCACCCAGCGTCCGTCGCCGTAGCCTTCGAAGGCCCGTGGCCGGGCGCCCTGCGCGCGGAGGTGCTTCTCGATCGAGTCGGCGATGCTCTGAACTTGTCGGTCCGACATCCCGCTGCAGATCACGAAGTAATCGGTGAAGCCCGACAGCTTGGTCAGGTCGAGGAGCTTCAGGTTTTCAGCCTTCTTGTCGATGGCCGCCCGTGCGCACTCAAGCGCGCGAGCCTTGGATTCGGTGAGCTGCAGTTCGGTTTTCATCGGCTAGGCGCTACCATACAGGGACTGAAGCTTCAAATGCGCCTCGACTTCAGGAGCCAGTGAATCCTTCGGGGGGTGCCTATCCCGGGCAAAGGCCTCGCGAATGTGGGTCGAACTCAGAGCCTTGGCCGGGGTGGGGACGACGATCAAGGTGGTTGCCGGTCTTCCCTGGTGGAGTACCCGGTAGCCCGTTCGTCCATTTCGGCTCCGGACCGCCGGATCCGGGCGAATGAGGCCTGAAGCCTGCCACTCAGAAAGGTTTTTAAGGGGTTCCGGCCCGGCCGGAGCCAGGGGCAACCGTTCGAGCACGATCCAGCTGATTCTGGAAAGGACCTCGGGAAAGCGGTCCCATCGGTGCAGGGATGCAAGCTGGTCAGTGCCGATCACCCAGGCGAGGCTCTCGCCTTGAGCCCTGCGTTCGAGCTCGGGGAGGACCTTCCATGTCGTGGAGGTCTGCCCCGGGTGGCGCTCGCTCCAGCGAACTTCCTCGTCCAAGATCTCGAGCGTACCCGGAACCTGAAGCCGGCCGAAGGCGAGCCGCGCAAGTTCCATGCGCTGGATAGGTGACAGGGTTGGCTTCTTGCCGATGGGATTGCCTGAGGGCAGGACCCAGAGCCGTTCCAGCCCGGGCTCGTCAAAGACTCCCTGGATCGCCTCAGCGTGGCCCAGGTGTGGGGGATCAAAAGTCCCGCCAAAGACTCCGATCACTGCAGTCCCTCATCATCGGGTAGCCTGACGGCCGGAGTGCCTTGTGCCCGACGCTCGTCCTCTTTCCAGCCCGCCTCGACGTGCTTGAAGACCGCCGAGACGAGATCACGAATGCCATGGCCGCTCACGCCCGAAAGCAGGTAGGGCTCATCACCCTCCGGGTGCACTCCGCGGATCTCGGTCAGGCGGTCGCGCAGCGCCTTGCGGGCGCGCTGGATGATATGGGGATCGCTCTCAAAAAGGTCGAGCTTGTTGATGGCCACGATCTCGGGCTTGTGCAGGAGCGATTCGTTGAAGAGTCCAAGCTCATTGCGGATCGTTTTATAGCGCTCGACCACCTGTGCGATTCCGGCCTCGAAGCTGTCATCACCGGGCTTGGTCACATCTTCGAGGAGCTGGGTTCCATCGATCAGGTGGATGAAGACACGAGTGCGCTCGATATGCTTTAGGAAGCGATGTCCGAGGCCTGCACCGCGATGTGCTCCTTCGATCAGTCCCGGAATATCTGCTACGACGAAGGTCTTGTACTCGTCGACCGATACAACGCCCAGGTTCGGAGTGAGGGTGGTGAACGCATAGTCGGCGATCTTGGGTCTCGCTGCGCTGATGTGTGAGATCAGGGTCGACTTTCCGGCATTCGGAAAACCAATAATGGCGGCATCGGCCAGAAGCTTCAGCTCCAGCTTGATCTCCTTGAATTCGCCTTCTTCGCCGGGCTGGGCGAACTTCGGAGCCTGAAAAGTCGAGCTCGTGAAGTGGGCGTTGCCCTTGCCGCCTCGGCCGCCCTTGCAGGCGACCCAGGTTTGACCGTCCTCCTCGAACTCCACCAGAATCTCGCCCGAGTCTTCGTCTCGTACGATCGTACCGACCGGAACTCGCAGGGTGATGTCCTCGCCGTCGCGACCGGCCTTGTTCGAGCCGCTTCCGTGTTCGCCGTTGCCGGCACGGTACTCGCGCTTTAAGCGAAAGTCCTGCAGGGTGCTCAGTTGCACAGTGCCCTGGAAGATCACATCGCCGCCGGCGCCGCCTTCTCCACCATCGGGACCTCCGCGGGGAATGAAGGTCTCGCGACGAAAGCTCACCGAACCGGGGCCACCCCGGCCGGCAGAGATCTTGATCTTGGCTTCGTCGATGAATCTCACGGCAAACTCCGCCACCTTAAAGTGCAAAGAGCCAGCTTTTTGGGCTGGCTCTCGCAGTACTACGCAATCAACTACGACTTGGGCCCGAAGATCAGGCGGCCGGATAGACCGAGATCTGCTTGCGGGTCTTGTCGTAACGCTCGAACTTCACCGTTCCGGCCACGAGGGCGTACAAGGTGTAGTCGCGGCCGAGGCCGACGTTGCGGCCGGCATGGAACTGCGTTCCCACCTGGCGGACAATGATTTCTCCAGCCTTGACGAGCTGACCGCCGTAGCGCTTCACGCCACGCATCTTCGGATTGCTGTCGCGACCGTTCTTGGAACTACCACCGGCTTTTTTATGTGCCATGACTCAGTACCCTGCTCTTTACTTGCTTGCCTTCGCGGCGGTTTTCTTCGCGGCGGCGGGTGCAGCTGCCTTCTTGCCAGCGGCTGCAGCCATGCGCTTGCGCGATCCCAAGGTCTTGGCCGTGCGGGCCGGGCCCTTGGGGGTCAGGTTCGTGCGGAACTTGGTCAGCCATGCGGCCTTGTCGGCTGCAGAGAGCTCGGCCTTCTCGCCAGCGCCGTTTGCCACGTTCGTGACCACGAGCTGGGTGAGGTTCTGGCGGTGACCCTGAGTGCGGCGATACTGCTTGCGACGCTTCATCTTGATGATGAGCACCTTTTCGCCACGTCCCTGGCCGACGACTTCAGCCTCGACCGTAGCGCCACTCAGGTAGGGCTTTCCGAGCCAGATCTGGGCGCTGTCAGCAGCCCCTTTGCTCGCAAAAAGCACCTGTTCG
>CAIOHW010000357.1 GCA_903858195.1 Oligoflexia bacterium
CAAGAAGGGCCTGAAGGGAACGACCGACTTCTCGCTCGCTACCGAGTGCGACGCGCTGATCATCTGCGTACCCACGCCCCTCAATAAGTACCGCGAGCCCGACCTCTCGTTTGTCACCGACACGACCGATGCCATCGTTCCCTACCTCAGGCCCGGCCAGATCATCTCGCTTGAGAGCACGACCTATCCCGGCACGACTGACGAGGAGCTTAAGCCCCGTATCGAAAAGCGCGGCTTCAAGGTCGGAAAAGACATCTTTCTCGTCTTCTCGCCCGAGCGCGAGGATCCGGGAAATCCCAACTTCACCACCCGCACGATCCCCAAGGTCTGCGGAGGCGACACCTCAGCCTGCCGTGAGGCGGGAGTCGAGCTCTACCGCCAGGTCATCGACCAGGTGGTGCCCGTGACTTCGACTCGTGCGGCCGAGATGACCAAGCTCCTCGAGAACATTCATCGCTCGGTCAACATCGGACTCGTCAACGAGATGAAGATCGTTTGTGACAAGATGGGGATCGACATTTTCGAAGTCATCCGCGCGGCGTCGACCAAGCCTTTCGGCTTCACGCCGTACTACCCGGGCCCGGGGCTTGGCGGACACTGCATTCCGATCGACCCGTTCTACCTGACCTGGAAGGCGCGCGAATACGGGCTTCACACCCGGTTCATCGAGCTTGCGGGCGAAGTGAATAGCTCCATGCCCCACTGGGTGGTGTCCAAGCTTTCAGACGCATTGAACGATCGCGGAAAGTCGGTGAAGGGAAGCCGTGTGCTCGTGCTCGGCATCGCCTACAAAAAGAACGTGGACGACATGCGCGAGTCCCCTTCGGTCGAGCTCATGGAGCTTCTGGCCGACAAGGGGGCCAGCATCGAGTACTCCGATCCGCATGTGCCGGTGTTCCCGCGCATGCGCAAGCACCATTTCGAGCTTCGAAGCCAGGAACTCAGTGCAGCAACCGTGGCAGCCTACGACTGCGTCCTGCTGGCCACCGATCACGATGACTTCGACTATGAGCTCATCCGCAAGAACGCCAAGCTCATCGTCGACACCCGCGGCCGCTACCGCGAGCGTGGCGACAACATCGTGAGCGCCTGATGGGGGTGCCCGTGCAGCCGTCTCGCAAGATCCGTATCGGGGTGGTGGGCTGCGGTAGGATTTCGGCAAGCCACATCCATGCGATCCAGAACCTGTCAGGTGAGGCTGAGATCGTTGCCGTTTGCGACACCGATCCCAAGCGGCTTTCTGAGGCGGCATTAAAGACAGGGGCTAGGCCCTACGGCACGCTTGAGGCACTCCTTGCCGATCGTGAAGTCCAAGCCGTTTCGCTCTGCACGCCAAGCGGGATGCATCCCGAGCAGGGCATTGCGGCTGCCAAGGCCGGAAAGCATGTGATCACCGAAAAGCCCATGTCGGTGCGTTGGGAAGACGGACTTGAGCTCGTCAAGGCCTGCGACCGCGCCGGCGTGCTGCTTTTTGTAGTGAAGCAAAACCGCCTGAATCCCACGATCCAGTTCGTCAAGAACGCGATTGAGCAGGGGAGGCTTGGGCGCCTGCACATGGTTTCGAGCAATGTGTTCTGGACCCGCCCTCAAGATTACTATGACCAGGCCCCCTGGCGGGGCACCTGGGCCATGGATGGCGGAGCCTTCATGAATCAGGCCTCGCACTATGTCGACATGATGACCTACCTCGGCGGACCCATGGCGAGGGTCGCAGCTCAGACCGCAACCCAGGCCCGAAAGATCGAAGCCGAGGACTCAGGGGTGGCGACCTTTCAGTACCAGTCCGGGGCGCTCGGCACGCTCAGCGTGACCATGCTTGCTTATCCCAAGAACATCGAGGGATCGATCACGCTGCTTGGGGATCGCGGTTCAATCCGTGTGGGTGGAGTGGCGCTGAACCGAATCGAGATCTTCGAGCTTTCTGACTCAAGGCCCGAGGACGAGGCGGTGAAGTCAGTGAGCTACGAGCCCACTTCGGTGTACGGAAACGGGCACCAGCCCTATTATGAAAGCGTCTTTCGCACGCTTCGCGATGAGTCGCCCGCTTTAGTTGACGGCCGGGCGGGTCTCGTTTCGCTTCAGACGCTCATTGCCATCTATCGGTCGGCACGTGAGCGTCGGACCATCGAGCTTCCGCTCGAAGGGTTTGGGGAGGTCGTTTATGCCAGGTAGTGGTGTGGCCGAAGGCGTCCAGGTTCATGCGTCAGCCATCGTGGACGAAGGCGCCCGGATCGGGCGCGGTTCGCGCGTCTGGCACTTTGCACACGTCTGTGGCGGCGCCCGCATCGGCGAAGGCTGTTCGCTCGGGCAGAACGTGTTTGTCGGCAATCGAGTGGCAATCGGCAACAACGTCAAGATCCAGAACAATGTGTCGGTCTACGACAACGTCACCCTCGAGGATGACGTGTTCTGCGGACCCTCGATGGTTTTTACGAACGTGATCAACCCGAGGTCCGCGATCGAGCGAAAGAATGAGTACCTCGACACCGTGGTGCGCAAGGGGGCAACTCTTGGGGCCAACTGCACGATCGTCTGCGGCGTGACCGTGGGACGGCATGCCTTTGTGGGGGCAGGGGCCGTGGTGACCCGTAATGTGCCCGATTATGCGCTGGTGACCGGTGTGCCTGCGCGTCAGGTAGGTTGGATGGGCGAACATGGCGAGCGGCTCGAGAAGCTCGACGAGCGGACGTGGGTTTGTCCGGCGACCCAGAAGCGGTATGCACTCACCGAGCAGGGCCTGAGGCCCGAGGGCTGAACCATGTCCAAGGAAATGATTCCCTTCATTGATCTCAAGGCGCAGCGGGCGCGCATCGCCGAGTCCTTGAATCGGCGCATGAACACGGTGCTCGACTCGGGCACCTTCATCAACGGTCCTGAGATCACCGAGCTTGAAGCGGTGCTTGCCCAGTTCACTGGTGCGCCTCATGCGATTGCATGTGCAAACGGAACGGATGCGCTTCAGGTGGCCCTCATGGCCATTGACCTTCGGCCCGGCGACGAAGTGATCACGCCCTCGTTTACTTTCATTGCGACGGCTGAGGCCATTGCCCTTCTGGGCGGGAAGCCCGTTTTCGTGGATGTGGATCCTCGGACCTACAATATCGATCCCAATCTCATCGAACAGAAGATCACGCCTCGTACCCGCGCGATCATGCCCGTTGGCCTTTATGGCCAGTGTGCTGACATGGACCGTGTCCAGGCGATTGCCGAGAAGCACGGGCTCGTAGTGATTGAAGATGCGGCCCAGAGCTTTGGGGCAGCCTACAAGGGGCGCCGCTCCTGCAACCTGTCGAAGATTGCCTGCACTTCATTTTTTCCGTCAAAGCCGCTGGGCTGCTACGGCGATGGGGGCATGATCTTTACGCAGGATGCCGAGCTTGCCGAGCGCATGCGGATGATCCGGGGGCATGGCTCCAAAAAGCGCTACTACCATGAAGTGATCGGGGTGAACTCGCGCCTCGATACTCTGCAGGCGGCAGTACTGCTCTCCAAAATGGAAATCTTCGAGGATGAGATCGCGCTCAGGCAGCAGGTGGCTGCCCGCTACCACGAGCTACTCTCGCCCTTCATTGAGACGCCATTCATTGAAAAGCACCAGCTCTCGGTGTTTGCCCAGTACACGGTTCGCATCCCTGATGGCCGTCGCGAGCGGGTGATGAAGGCCCTTGAGGCTGAAGGCGTCCCAACGACAGTGCACTATCCCATGGCGCTGAACCTCCAGCCCGCGATGCAGGCTTACGGACAGGGCCCGGGAAGCTGCCCGATCTCGGAGCGGGCGGGCGGTGAGGTGATGAGCCTGCCTTTTCATCCTTACTTGGACGGGGAGACCCAGACGAGGATCGCCAAGGCCCTTCGGAGAGCCCTTGAGGGCTGATGCAAGGGGCCTGACCTTTTGGGGGATTGGCCTCTACACGCTCACGCTTTTTGGTTCGCAGGCGATGATGAGCATCGGCTTTTTCGTGGCGGTGCTGGCTACTCTCTCGGCTGGCATCTGGGGTGGCAAAGGCCCGGGAAGCTATGGCCACAGCGTCAGTCAGGTTTGGGGCTCGGTCTGGGGGCGCCGCTATGTGCGGGCGACCCTGCTCTTGATTACAGCATTCGTGGCTTCGCTGGTCGGAGCTGCGCTCTTGCCAGTCGAAGTGGGCGGGGTTCGCCCCGAGGTGCACTGGGTGCGGGATCTGGGCAAGATCATTTACCTTGCCTGGGTGATTCCGTGCGCTGCAGGGATTGTTGCCCTCAGTGACGCACGGTTCGAGAGCCTTCGAAGGATCTTTCTCGGTTCTGCCTTCTTTGCTTGGGCCTTTTGTCTCATCGAACTCTTCACATCACTGAACCCTCTCGGCCTGGTGCGGAATCTTCCGCATGCGAGTTTTGGGGGTCTTTTTACCGTCATGTGGCTTTACGGATCCTACCTGACCGTGGCCTCGGTCATGATCTTTCCCTTTTTCTACCTGCTCGAACGGGCGTTTGCCCGGGCCTGGCCGGGAAGGGGCGTTGGACTCATGATGGCGGGCGCGGGAGCCGTGGTGCTCGCAGGTACCATGTCGCGCACTCTTTGGGTGGCGCTTCCTCTGGGGCTCATTCTTTTTGGTGTTTTGAGGATCAGGGGTCAAAGTCGGTGGCTTGCAGTGGGGGCGGTGCTGATTGCCGTTGGCGGTGCAAGCCAGCTTCAGACCGTGCAGGCGCGCCTCGGTTATGCCCGCGGCTATGAACAGCGAATCAACCTCTGGAAGATCAATTGGGAGTTTTTCAAGATGCGCCCCGTAACCGGGGTGGGATTCCTAAAGAACAACCCGCTATCGGCAGGCTACTACCGGGAGTTCATGCCCGGAGTGAAGGGAAA
>CAIOHW010000358.1 GCA_903858195.1 Oligoflexia bacterium
ATCGCCCGACTCGACAAGATGATTGCTCCTGACAAGAGCCCCTCATTCAGCCCGAGAGCCGTGATGGTCGGGGATCTTGTCCGCAAGTCACGCTGAGGCAGACTCTTCGACCAGCTCAGATCCACGGGATGCGGATCGCGTCAGGAAAGTGACATGATCGGCATGCACCTCCATGCGCTGCCGCTGCTGCCCCTCTGCATTGACATACTCGTGGCTCTTCAAGGTGCCTTCCACCAGCACGAGCGCTCCCTTCCGAAGGTAGAGCGCCGAGTTCTCCGCTTCCTTTCCCCAGCTCACCACCCGGTGCCAGACAGTCTTCTGCACGGGCTCTTCCGAGCCCTCTGACTGCACCCGCCTCGATGTAGCGAGTGAGAACGAGGTCACCGCCCTCCCCGACTTGGTCTCCGCACGCACCGGATCTCCACCCAACCTGCCCACCAGAAACACCTTGTTCAAATCACGCATAGTACTGTGTACCTCCAGCCGCGGTGCCTCTGCGTGCGGCGTGCCGAAACAAACCGGCATTCCGGGGCGTTTCCGTCCGGTAATCCGAACCCCATGACCGAAGCTCGGACCGAGACGTTTGCAAAATGGGCGAACTTGCCTCATGTTTAGGGTCACAGAAATAACAGGAGCCGATCGATGCGCACCCTCTTCCAGAACCCTTCCAAGTCCTCTCTCCTCGCACTGGCCCTCGTCGGCCTCGCAGCACTGCCGGTTTTCTCAACCGGTTGCGCAAAAAAACAGCAGCCCGACGAAGTCTCCACGGCGACTGACATGGGTGAGATGGAACAACTCGGTGACTCCGATTCGGGCAAGGCCATGGGCCTTGAATCGATCCGCTTTCCCTACGACTCGTTCACCCTGACCGAGGAAGGCAAGAACTCCCTCAAGAACAACGCATCGATCATGAAGGACAAGGCATCCATCCGGGTCCAGATCGAGGGCCACTGCGATAGCCGCGGCGGAATCCAGTACAACATCGCCCTGGGCGAAAAGCGTGCAAACGCCGTCCGCAAGTACCTCGAAGGCATGGGCGTGAGCGGCGACCGTGTCTCGACGATCTCGTATGGCAAGGAGCGCCTCCTTGACCCCAGCGAGTCCGAAGAAGCTCACGGCCGCAACCGCCGTGCAAACTTCTCGATCACCTCGCGCTGAAGGGTAGGCCTGTCTGCAGCGGCCGGCCAGGATCCTCATCGCAGCACTCGCATGGCAGGCGGCCTCCTGCTCGGTCGTGGCTACTCGGCCGCGACAGGAGATGGCCAATACTGCAGCAGCCATCCGTGCAGCCCGAGAGGTCAAAGCCGACACCGCAGCCCCCGAGTTTTACCGGGAGGCGCAGGAGTGGTTCTTCAAGGCCAATCAGGAATATCGACTGAAGAACTTCAAACGAGCTCGCGAAGCGGCGGACCGCGCCCGGATCGCAGCCGAGAAGGCTGAGTTTCAAGCCATCCTCGGTGGAGCCAAGCGCGGATCGCTGCAACCCGAGCCCGTGGCCCCGGTGGAGCCATCGCCCGCCCCAGAGGCCACTCCCTAAACGTCCGATTTATTGCTATATCTTGGATCCATGAGCCCCACTTCGCGTCACATCGATAAACTGTCGCTGATCCTCACCTGCCTGCTCGCATTCGGACTTTCGGGCTGCCTGCGCACCCGCCTGATGGTCCGCGACGGAGGGGTTCATGACGCAACTCCGAGCACCTACTCCGCCCCCAGCTCGGGCGAAGGGGCTGCCGCCTCGGCATCCTCCTCGTATGTGATCGACGAGATCAAGGCCGAGATCGCCCGCCTCACCGGCCGGATCGAAGAGCTCGAGCGGTCCAAGGCCTCGAGTGCACCCACGCAGCCCGAGGCAAACCTGGCTTCCGTCAAGGCACTTGAAGATCGAATGGTCGAGCTCGAGAAGACCCAGCTTGAGATCCTCGAGC
>CAIOHW010000359.1 GCA_903858195.1 Oligoflexia bacterium
GGCGATGATGCGCACATCGAGCTTCACCTCGCGATTGCACCCCATCGGGGCGATCGTCCGTGACTGCAGGAACTCAAGCAGACGAGCCTGCAATCTCACCGGAAGCTCTCCGATCTCATCGAGAAAGACGGTACCGCCCTGAGCAAGCTCAAGCTTGCCCACGCGCTTGGAATCGGCGCCCGTGTAGGCGCCGCGCTCGCGACCAAAAAGCTCGGCCTCGAGCGTGCCCTCATGCAGGGTTGCGAGATTGATCACGACGAAGGGCTTGTTTCGCCTGCGGCTGCGCTCGTGGATCTCACGAGCGAGACTGGACTTGCCGGTTCCGGTTGCCCCGGTGAGCAATACGGTGCTGTCGCCTTCGCAGGCCAGCTTGAAGACTCGATTGGATACGTATGTGGACATGGAAAACTCTCCCCCCGCACTGCGGTTTGTTTCCGGTTTGCGTTTGTTTCTCGGGGAGTCCCTTGAGCAAGGCGCGAACCAGCCGGGCCGGTTTTGAATCAGTCCGCGCCTTTCGGAATGAAAACAGGGGGATGTGACCGCTTTTCCGACAAGGCGCTCTGGCTGCCTCCGGAAGATTTGTCGTCAAAACCCGACAGTCAGGCCTGTGAGTGCGGGGGCTCGACGACAGATCGGATGGATCGCAGGCTGCGAAGCGCGTCCTGGGTGCTGAAACGGGGAAGGTACCCGCTGTCGCGCCGGAAGGTGTCGTCAGAGACCACGGCTGAATAGCGATAGAAGTCCACCAGATGCTTGGGCAGGCTCAGGCGCACGCGCGAAAGCGCACCCATGGCCCCATAGACGAGAAAGTGCGGCACCGGGAAGGACCTCGAACCGGCAAGCTCGAGGGCTTTTCGGTAGGAAACCACACCCTCTCCCGCCACGTTGTAAACGCCTGTCAGACGGTTCTCGATGCAGAGCTCGATGGCATGCGAGAGGTCCGCTTCGTGGATGAACTGCAGGAGCGGATCATAGCCCATCAGCACGGGACAAACCTCGGAGCGAAGCAGCTGCGAGACCGTGTTCTGAATCGTGGGTCCGATGATGTTTGCCGGCCTCAGGACCACGACCTCGGTCCCCGAGTTCTGGAGCAGGAACATGCGCGCCAGATGATCCATCTCAACGGCATCGCGAAGCTCGGGAAAGGTCTGGCTCGCCCGGAGCGGATCATCCTCGACCAGGTGGCCGGGATTATGGGGGTGGGCGCCGTACACATGGAAAGTGCTCAAGACCACGGCGCGCTTGACCCGGTACTTGCGGCAAAGATCGAGCAGGCTTTTCGTGCCCAGCACATTGGTCTGGTAGCGCTCGGAGCTTCTCACTCGGGCCGAGACGGGCACACGGCCCAGATGCAGGAGGATGTCGATCTTGCGGGAGCGAAAGATCTCCGCCATCCGACGGTGCGTGTAGTCCACCACATGGAATTCGCCTGGAAAATCCTTGCCACGAGGAAGGGGCCTGGGATCGGCGCCCACCAGCTGGTGGTGCTCGGCAAGCCTGCGCACGACCGTACCCGCAAGTCCGCCTGCCGCTCCGGTCACGAGGATGGTTGCAGGCGTGGTCACTGCCTTCCTCCAAACCAACGGGTGCCGCGTTCGGCCACCCTTTCATCGAGCATGGACTGGATACGCTCCTTGACGAGTTCGGCTTGCGCCGCGATCTCGGCCTCGGGAGCATCGGCATCACCCTTGGCAATGAAGGGCTCTCCGAATGAAATGCTCACCTGCGTTGGAAGCGGCAGCGCGCCGATCGGACCCAGAAACGGAAACAGGGGCGTCACGGGCAGGTAGGGCGCACCGAAGAGCCTTGCGATGGGTTTGAGATTGAGGATCGAGGGATAAGCCTCCTCGCATCCCACCACCGCCACCGGTACGATGGGCGTGCCCGTCTCGAGCGCAAGGCGAACGAATCCCGTCCCAAACCGCTGGAGCTGGTACTTGCGGAAGATGGTCTTGCCGCTCCCGCGCACCCCTTCAGGAAAGACGAGCACGGCCTGCTCCTTGTCGAGGAGCTCGCGACAATTGCGCACGTCTCCCACGGTCTGGCCCACGCGTGAGAAAAAAGTGCTGACAAACGGCACGCCCGGCACCCAGCGCTCGATCATTCCGCGCACCACACGCGCAGGCCTTGCTTCGAGCAGGAGAGACATTCCGATGA
>CAIOHW010000360.1 GCA_903858195.1 Oligoflexia bacterium
CATCATTGTGAACCACGGAAAAGTGGTCGAGAGCGATGCAGCTGAACACTTTGCCATGGGGTTTAAGAGGTTTCTCTCCCTACGAAGCGCTCTGGCCGGTTTGGAACCCCTTTGATGCCCACCGTAAACGAAAAGGAATCAGACTACCTGGTCAGCTGCCCGTATTGCTGGGAGCAGATCTGGATGGAGTTCTTTCCCGAAGACGGGAGCCATCAGGAGACAGTGGTCGATTGCGAGGTCTGCTGTAATCCAATCCTGTATACGGTTTCGTTTGCCGGGGGCGGCGGCCAGGCCAGAGTGCGGGTCGACAAGGCGCAGTAGGGTTTGCACGGGCCTGCTGCCTGCTGCCAGCGTTGTCCATCAGCGACGATATGGCGCATCTGAGTTTCAAATCTGGGCTTTTAGCCGAATAGTTCGCCATTCCTCGCACATGCATGATAGAGGTGGCGAGTCAGTCATTTCAGCTTCTTCAGAGTTTTCGGGTAATGGTACTCCTATCCTCTTGAGCGGCGCCCTAGGCCAAAAAGGCACCTTTAGGAGGAAATATGGGTAGGAAACTGTATGTTGGAAATCTGCCGTTCTCGGCAACCGAACACTCTCTGAACGAAGCATTCTCGCAGTGTGGACGCGTTGAGTCCGCCAAGATCATCACTGATCGCGATACCGGCCGCAGCAAGGGCTTTGGCTTTGTGGAGATGTCCTCGGATGCAGAGGCTGCTCAGGCAATCTCGCGCTTTAATGGCTCTGATTTCGACGGCCGCACGATGACCGTCAATGAAGCCAAGCCGATGGAGCCCCGCGATAACCGCGGCGCCGGCCGCCGGTTCTGATCGAAACTCGATTCGATTCAATGGAAATTCGGGAGTCGGTCTCCGGCTCCCGAATTTCCTTTTTTACGAGGAGATCGCCATCTCAAACGAAACACCGGATCTGAAACCACTCCCGAAGGGCCACACCCGTTGCTTTGGCTGCAAACGCCCCGCGCCGACGCGCGAAGGTGAGTGGCGCACGGTGGGCAGGCAGCAGGTATTTCTGTGCCCGCGTTGCCAGGCTGATCCAGAGGTGACCGCCTCGAAGGAGGGGAGCTGAATGGCCAAGCCCACTCGTGCCACGCAGGCCAAACGGCAGCGAGAACGCACCCAGAAAGAAAACCAGCAGGCCAAACAGCAGCGCCGCGAGGTGCGTGCCGAGGAGAAAAAGGCCCGCGAATCCCTCATTGCCGACGGAGTGGATCCGGATCTCGTTGGCATTTATCCGGGGCCGCAAGCGCGGGGGCCGGAAGAGCAGTTCTAGAAGAGCTGCCTCAGCATCCCTTCAGTTCTTGAGATGAAGTGCATTGGGGCGAGGCCACTGGCAAAGCCAGAGGCTCATCCAGACGGCAAGGCTGAAGTACAGCGTCATCCACGGCATTTCGGGTCGCCAGTGTTCCAAGGACCAAGTGACCACCCGGCGGGAGTTCAGGTCATGAATTCCATCCCAGAATCCGCGAAGGCTCACACCTTGTTCCATTTGGATTTTGAGCCGGCTTAGATACATCGGCACATCCACAAGAGCCATGAAGCCGACGTAGATCGTGCAGATGGCTGCAAGCAGCCAGCGACGACTGAGCCAAAGACAGGCGGCGATAGTCGCAAACGAGAGCCCCCAGAGCGACTCTTCGATGACGTTTCCTAGAAAATGAGTCGAGATCACCGCGTACCACGAGAAGCCTTCGGCGCAGGCGATGGCAAAGAATACCGCTCGTGAGACTCTGGAGTAACCCAGAGTCCACAGCACCAGTGACCACTGGGCCACGAAAGCAAGCTCTGCAATCGTGGCTACTGATCTTCCAAAAAAAACGCTCGAAAACCAGGTATCAAAGAGTGCGAAACGCTCGACATCCGCCTTGGGAAGAAAGCCCCGAAGGGCACACCCAAAGACGTAGAGACCCGAGAGATTCACCATCAGGGGCCATCGGGCTCCGTGCCTGGCTCGTATCCGAAACCAGAGCACGAGATTCAGAAGCCCGAGCGCAATCAGGAGAAGCCACCAGTGGGTAACGGCTCCCATCAGCGGCAATCCATCCAGCTTGCACGCAGGCGGATGGGAGCGGGAATGTGATTGCAGGAAAGCTCGACTCGGTTGGCAAGCGTCAGCACATCGCCGGACTCGGTGTCGCACGAGAGCAGCTTGCCTTCGCGCGGCAGTGGCGAGCCGAGGTGTGGCACGAAATACACGCGCTGCGAGCCCGCTTCGGCGATCAGCGATGCCGGCACCGGAATCGAAGACTGAGGATGGGAACGGTGGCGCAGGTTGCCATCAAAGCCGCGGAGTTCTTTTCCGTCTGCACCCAGAGTGAACACGGGGACTACCCCGCCGCCCTGATAGGCGGTCATCAGGCTCTCGCACAGGAGCCTCGGCTCGGGTTTGAATGAGGCCACTCGTTCTTCAAGTCCGATGTGGCAGTGGTCATCGGTGGTGCCCACGTGGAGAGTGGCGCTGACAGCAACAGCCTGGAGTGGGTCGATGATGCGCACCTGGATGTGGAGCCTCTCTTCGCGGTAATATCCGCAGGCGCCCGCTTCTTCGGAGGCGACGACCTGAATCACTTCGACGAGGTCGGCATCGGCACTTTCTGCGCGCCGGCTGAAGGTGTGGCTGAACTCGACGCTCTTGCCTGGTCCCACAATCGTGCCTCTGACTTCGTAGGGGAGGAACAAGGACTCACGCCTGCGGACAGGTTCCAGTTTGACCTGAAACGAGGGCTCTCGAGCTCCGGCAAGAAACTGCGAATCCAGAGCGCGAAGCTGCTCAGGCGAGGTGGGGCGGAGCGTCTGAGCGGAAGCGCTGCTTGCGAAAGCGACGCCGAGGGCGAACAGGGGGATCATCAGAACTGGCGACCG
>CAIOHW010000361.1 GCA_903858195.1 Oligoflexia bacterium
CTGCACGGTGCGCATCACCGTCATGCGTCGACGCATGGCACTCCCCTGCCAGTCACCATCCAGAGTCCACAGGTCAGAAGTGTGTTGAATGAAGGAGTCGACTTTTTCCATAGCTCTTCAATGTTCTCCGCTGTTCCTTGCACTCCAATGATGGACGAAAGCATCGTTCTTCGCTAGAGCCTACGACTGCATGAGCTCCAACGTCTACGGGTTCAGACCGCATCACTTTCTCTGCACGCTCGGCTTTGAGGGAAAAGGCTACTCCCCGGAGTTTGTCGCCAATTACAGTCAGATTGCCCGGACTCTGAATGCTCCGGGCGGGGATGAGCAGCTCATCCAAGTCACCCACCATGCCGATGCGATCTGCGCTCCCTGCCCCAATCGCGTCGACCAGGGGTGCACGGAAATCGAAAAGATCCGAACGCTCGACCAGGCGCACTCGGCGATGCTCGGAATCGAGCCCGGTCAGGTCATGACCTGGGGCGAAGCCAAGAAGCTCATAAAGGAGCGTGTCACGCTGGAAGGTTTCAACAAAGCCTGCGCTCCGTGCAGCTGGAAGGCGCTTGGCGTTTGCGAGAATGCGCTTGGGCTCCTCAAGACCACGGACCCTGAACGACTGTAAAAAACTTGGACAGCAAGCCCCTGCTTGCGGCTCCAAGCGTCCGGACAGATAAAGCAAATATCATCATGTTTTCGATGACTTGCGAAACCTAAACGCAGGACCCCGATGGCTCGGCGCTTGCTCTCTCCAGTTGCATGCGCTCCAAACTCACACTCGTGTTCGCAATCTCCGCGCTCTGCCTGGGATGGCGACAAATGGAGCCCCGTTCGGCCTTGGATTCGAGTGCCGGATTTTTCTCCCTGCCCTCCGAGACGGAGGCCGAAAGAACGCCCGGCTCTGCGCCTGAGGCCTCGGTCGAATCCACCCCAGAGGGCGCATCGTCGGAGGCAGCCCAGCCCATCGAGACCTCCGAACTCGACTCCATTCGCTCGGAGCTTGCTGCCATCGAGTCCGAAGACCGAGATCAGGCCTCGCGCCATTCCGCCTTGCTCGAGGCTCTTGAGAGTCGTTTCGCTGATGCATCGATCCACTCGCAGGCTTGGAACCGCCTCAGGGAAAGAGCTTCAGATGACACGCCCGCCCTGCGTAACCTACAAGCCGATCTCTGGACCTGGGTGGCAAGCGCCGAGGCTTCATCGGTGCTGGGAGAAGGCTTTATCGAGATCCTGAGCCACCAGGAGTCCCTCGCCGCGCGTCGGGTCGTTTACTCCGAGTTCGTTCGATTCTTCCCGAGTGATGCGGCTGCATTTCGGGAGCGCCTGATCGCCGATGGGTTCACCGACGAGTCGATGGGCCTGCTTGTACTTGAAGAGCAGGTCGAAGCAGCGGACCAGGCCCACTGGCAGAGCGTGCAAACCTTGGTTTCAGCGCTCGGCTATTCGCGCCAGTCCTCAGGACGCATGCCCGCTCGCGCCTTCGCGGAGTGATCTTTTTTTGACGATTTTTTAAGCTCGGGTCCGCTCCCGCGACTGCCGAAGAGCAGTCGATGAATTCTCACTCGAGCTTCAGTCGTACCGTTGGCAGGATTTCAGGCTGTTTTCCAATGATGGCATGGGGCGTGGTGCTGGGCACTGCGCTGTGGACGCAAGATACGGCATCCATGGCAGCATCCGACAAACTTGCAGTCGCGCAGCAAACAGCATCTGACGTGTGGAGTGCTGCGGCCCGCACGCTCACAGCATCGCCAGACCCAACGGCTGCGCAGGTCGCCACTGCCGTCAGATCCGAGCTTGC